>CAXNFA010000343.1:0-3225 GCA_964201105.1 Alphaproteobacteria bacterium
CCCGACGACGTGCCGGCGGACAACCGGCTCGGTTTCTTCCCCGGTTCCACCATCGGCAACTTCACGCCGGCCGAGGCGCGCAAGTTCCTCCGGCAATGCACCGACCTGCTCGGCCCGGGCAGCGGCATGGTGATCGGCGTCGACCTGAAGAAGAACGTGGAGCTTCTGCACGCCGCCTACAACGACGCGGCGGGCGTGACGGCGGCCTTCAACATGAACCTGCTGGCGCGCATCAACCGCGAGCTGCAGGGCAATTTCGATTTCAAGGCCTTCCGTCACAAGGCCTTCTACAACGAGACCGAAGGCCGCATCGAGATGCATATCGAATCCCTGCGCGACCAGACCGTTCATGTTGCCGGCGCGCAGGTGCCCTTCCGCAAGGGCGAGACCATCCACACGGAGAATTCCTGCAAATACACCGTGGCGGAGTTCCAGGGCCTTGCCGCCGATGCCGGCTACGACGCGGTCGCCGTGTGGACCGATCCCGACACACTGTTCAGCCTGCACTACCTGCGCGTTCGCGCCTAGGTCAGCGCTTCTCCGCTTTCACCACTTCGTCGCGCAAGGCGGCGAGCATCTTCGGCGTGTCATTCGCCTGCACCACGGCGGCGCGGACGAGATCGTCGAAGTGGCGCGTGAGCACGCGGATATGCTCCTTGGTGTTGAAGACGAAATACATCTGGCCAACATAGACGGCGGCGCGCATCGGTCCGAAGACCGTGTAAGGCACGGAGTAATGCGTGCGCCCGTCGTAGAAGAACATGCGCAGCGAGGGATAGAGCTCGTCATGCAGCGCGATCAGCCGGCCAATCTGCTGCACGCGCGCGTCAAGGCTGAGGCCTTTCCAGATGCCCTCGCCAAAGGCAAAGCCGCGCATGTCCTGGATGCGCAGGCAGATTTCGATGTCGGTTTCCGGCTGGCGCGTGTAGGCGAGGTTTTCCTGTGCCGTCGTCAGCGCCTCTTCCGTCTCGCGGCTGACATAGTCCTGGTATTCATGGGCGATCACCGCGCGGGTCTTGGCCAGGTCGGGCAACGTGGCGGGGACATAGCGAAGCTTGTAGCCGCGCGATTCGTCGAGCCAGCGTACAAGGCCTTCATCCACCGGCGTGTTCGGACTCGGCCGGAACTGCAGGGATTCGAGCAGAATCGACGCCCCCCGGCGCTGCTCCTGGCTCAAACCGAGTAGCCAGTCGAGACTGACCTGCAACTCGGACGCCAAGGCGGCCACTGTATCCGCCCGCGGCAGGCGATCATTGGCCGGCGACAGGATCTGCGACAGGGTCGAACGGTCGATGCCGATGCGGGCGGCGAGTTCGCCCCGCCCCACCCCGGAGGCGTCAAGCGCCTGCGCCATGCGTTCGCGGAAAATGCGGGCTGTCTCGCCTTTCGGCGGCACTGATGTCGAATCCACCATGATTGTTGCAGATTATCACAACAACCGCTCCGGTGCCGCCTTGCCCTGCGCAAGGCCAGCCCGCAGGATGGCCGCCCCATCCCGAAAGTCACCAAACCCATGCCCCGCGCCATCACCGGCATCGACCATGTCGGCCTTGTCAGCCATGACATGGCGGAGACGGAAGCCGTGTTCCGACGCCTGGGATTTGCCGTCACCGCACCTGCCCCGCTGATGGGCAACGGGCCCGACGGCAAGGCGCGGCCGCTGGGCCAGGACAGCCAGCACATCGTCTTCCGCGACAGTTATGTCGAGCTGACCGCGATATCCGACCCCGCCAATCACCTGGCGCCCTTCATCGAACGCTATGCCGGCCTGCACATCGTCGCGCTGGGTTGCAGCAGCGCAGACGCGGCGGCGGCGGATCTGGCCGCGCGGGGCATCCAGACGGGGCCCGTGATGCAGGCGTCACGCCATGTTGCCTATGGCAAGCCGGGGCTCGCACGCTTCCGCTGGTTGCGGGTGCCATCCGCCACCGCGCCCGAAGGCCTGTTCTGCGTCGTTGAGCATGAAACGCCGGAAACGGTCTATCAGGAGGCCGTCACCGCGCACCCCAACAGCGCACTCGGCATTGCCGAACTGATGATCTGCGTCGACGATGTCGGCATGACCACCGCGCGCTACCAGCAGATGCTGGCGGCGCCAGGCACGCCGGTGCGCGGCGGCCGCGCCTTCGACTTTGGCGAGGCGCGCCTGATCGTGGTCGAGGCCGACGGCTTCGCCCAGCGCTACAACGGGGTGCGGCCGCCCAGCCTGCCCTGGCTGGGTGGCTTCGTCGTGACGGTGGCCGACATTGGCCATGCAAATGCCTTGCTGCGGGCCAATGGCGTGGGCAGCATCCAGACTGGTCCCGACCGCCTGTGGGTTCACCCCGAGGAAGCGGGCGGCGCGGTGATCGAGTTCCGCGCCACGGAATAGCAACCAAGGAGTCCACCCATGGCCCGCCCGCATTGCGTCTTCATCCAGGCCCAGGATCTTGCCTTCAAGCGCGGCTTGCAGGGCGGCGGGCGGCCCGGCGTCCAGGTGAAGATCCTCGGCATCGACGCGAAGAAGGGCGATTGCACCGCGATCCTGCGCTATCCCGCGGGCTTCACGCGCAAGGGACCGGAGCATCTGCGCGCGCACGAGGAATTCTTCGTGCTGGAGGGCAGCATCACGATCAACGGGCTGACCTATGGCCAGCACGCCTATGCCTTCCTGCCCGCCGGCCATGTGCGCAAGTCCTATGCGTCGAAGTCTGGCGCGGTGCTGCTCACGACCTTCTCGGCGACGCCCGATGTGCAGAGCGGCGCGCCGGAGGCGGGCCTCTTCGACAAGGCGCTGCTGATCGAACAGATCAACACGCTCGACATGCCGTGGGACGAGAGCCTGGTCGACCCGAAGCTCGCCCGCGGCACGATGATCAAGCCGCTGCGCACCGATCCCTATACGGGCGAAAGCTCGTTCCTCTACGCCACCGCGCCGCACCGGGTGCCGAAGGACGGCGCCAAGCCGAAATGGACCCATTCGATGATCGAAGAGATCTTCGCCATCGACGGAGAATATGTCTGGGGCGATTGCGGCGTGATGGGCCCCGGCGGCTATGTCTGGTGGCGCGAGCAGCAGTGGCATGGCCCGTCGGGCTCGATCACCGGCTTCAACCTGTGGGTTCGCACGGTCGGCGGCCCGATGCACAACATCTTCGCCGACAAGAAGTCGCCGATGCGCTGGAACCCGCCCTACCGGCCGCGCATTCCCGCCGGGCTGAAGCCCTATGCCAAGGGATATGTCCG
>CAXNFA010000344.1:0-3215 GCA_964201105.1 Alphaproteobacteria bacterium
CGCCACCAGGAACCAGGTGACGATCAGCGCGATGCCGATCAGCATGGCGAAGGCATAGTGGTAGAGGTATCCGGTCTGGGCCTGTCCGGCGCGGCGCGCCAGGTTGCCCACCATGGCCGCAAGCCCATCGGGGCCGAAGCCGTCGATGATGCGCCCGTCCCCGCCCTTCCACAGCATCCGCCCGAGCCAGCGCGCCGGCCGGACGAAGACAAGGTCGTAGAGCTCGTCGAAATACCACTTGTTGAGCAGGAACTGGTAGAGCGGCCAGTTGGTCTCGGCGATCCGCCGCGGCAGCGCCGGGTTGCGGATGTACATGTACCAGGACAGCGCGATGCCGGCGACGGCGAGGCCCAGCGGCACGAACTTGAACCACAACGGCGCATGATGGGCTGCCTCGATCGGATCATGCTCGCCGAGCACGAGCAGCGATTCCCGCCAGAACTCCTGCATCTCATGGCCGGTGAAATAATCGTGGGTCAGGAAGCCCACCGCGACGGCGCCCAGCGTCAGGATCATCAGCGGGATGGACATCACCAGCGGAGGCTCGTGGGCATGGGCCATCACCGACTTCTCGGCCCGCGGCTTGCCGTGGAAGGTCATCCACATCAGGCGGGTCGAATAAAAGGCGGTCAGGAACACGCCGATGATTGCCATCCAGAAGGCGAATTGCGCCACGTAGCCTTCGCTCGCGAAGGCCACCTCGACGATCAGGTCCTTGGAGTAGAAGCCCGACAGGAAGGGAATTCCGGCGAGCGACAGCGTGCCCGCCCACATCATGATTCCGGTCAGCGGCATGATCGACCACAGCCCGCCCATGCGGCGGATGTCCTGTTCGTCATGCAGGGCATGGATGACGGCGCCGGATCCGAGGAACAGCAGCGCCTTGAAGAAGGCATGCGTGAACAGATGGAACATCGCCGCCGAATAGGCCGACAGGCCCACTGCCATGAACATGTAGCCAAGCTGGCTGCAGGTCGAATAGGCGACGATGCGCTTGATGTCGTTCTGGACGAGGCCGACCGTGGCGGCGAAGAAGGCCGTGGCGGCGCCGACGATGGTGATGAACGCCAGCGTGTCGGGGGCGTATTCGAAGACCGGCGACAGGCGGCAGACCATGAAGACACCGGCCGTCACCATGGTAGCGGCATGGATCAGCGCCGACACGGGCGTCGGGCCTTCCATCGCGTCCGGCAGCCAGGTGTGTAGCAGCAGCTGGGCCGACTTGCCCATCGCGCCGATGAACAGCAGCATGGTCAGCGTTGTCAGGATGTCGAGCTGCATGCCCAGGAAGGTCCAGGTCTTGCCCGCCACATTGGGGGCGGCCTGGAAAATCGAGGCGAAATCGACGGCACCGAAGACGAAGAAGATGCCGAAGATGCCCAGCGCGAAGCCGAAGTCGCCGACGCGGTTTACGACAAAGGCCTTGATCGCGGCGGCGCTGGCCGACGGCTTTTCATACCAGAAGCCAATCAGCAGGTAGGACGCAAGGCCCACCCCTTCCCAGCCAAAGAACATCTGCACCAGGTTGTCAGCCGTCACCAGCATGAGCATGGCGAAGGTGAAGAGCGACAGATAGGCCATGAACCGCGGCTTGTGCGGGTCGTGGTCCATGTAGCCGATCGAATACCAGTGCACGAGCGCTGAGACGCCGGTCACGACGACCAGCATCACCGCGGTCAGCGTGTCGACATAGATCGCCCACTGCACGCGCAGTTCGTCGGACAGGATCCAGGTCAGCAGTTGCACGCGCTGCGGTTCGCCGCTGCCGAGGCCGACGTCGAAGAAGACGATCAGCGACAGGATGGCCGACGCGGTGACCGCGAGGCAGGTTATGAGCTGCGAGGCGCGGTCGCCCAGGCTGCGGCCAAGCAGGCCAACCAGGAGCGCGGCAAGCGCCGGCAGGAAGACGATCAGAGCATGGATCATCGGCGACCCATCAGCCTTTCATCAAATTGATGTCTTCGACGGCGATGGTGCCGCGATTGCGGAAGTAGACGACGAGGATCGCGAGGCCGATGGCGGCTTCGGCGGCCGCCACGGTCAGGATGAACATGGCGAAGACCTGACCGACAAGGTCGTTCAGGAAGGCCGAGAAGCCGACCAGGTTGACGTTGACGGCCAGCAACATCAGTTCGACCGACATCAGGATGATGATGACGTTCTTCCGGTTCAGGAAGATGCCGAAGATGCCCAGCGTGAACAGGATAGCGCCCACCGTCAGGTAGTGCCCGATGCCGATTTCCATCAGACGCCACCCCCCGGGGCCACTTTGCGGATTTCCACCGATTCGGCCCGCGTGCGGCCGGTCTGCTTGACGGCGTCCTGGCGGCGCACGCCGTCACGGGCGCGCAGCGTCAGCACGATGGCGCCGATCATGGCAACGAACAGGATCAGGCCCGAGACCTGGAACAGGTAGATGTAGCGCGTGTAGATCACAGCGCCCAGCGCGTGAGTGTTGGTCACCTGCTCCACCGGCGGGATCGGCACGCCGCTCGCGACAGGTACGTCCGGCGTCACGCTGCCGCTGGTCAGCACGAAAATCAGTTCGATCAGCAGGACAAGGCCGATCAGCGCCCCGACCGGCAGGTAGTTCAGGAAGCCCTGGCGCAGTTCGACGAAGTTGATGTCGAGCATCATCACGACGAACAGGAACAGCACGGCGACCGCGCCGACATAGACAATGACCATGATCATCGCCAGGAACTCGGCACCCACCAGCACGAACAGGCCGGCGGCGTTGAAGAAGGCGAGGATCAGGAACAGCACCGAATGCACGGGATTGCGCGCGGCGATCACCATCACCGCCGATGCGATGATGATGGCGGAAAACAGGTAGAAGGCGATGGCTTGCACGATCATGGTGCGCCCTTCAGCGATACGGCGCGTCGCGCGCGATGTTCGCAGCGATCTGCTGCTCCCATCGCTCACCGTTCGCGAGCAGCTTGTCCTTGTTGTAGAACAGCTCCTCGCGCGTTTCGGCGGCGAATTCGAAATTCGGACCTTCGACGATGGCATCCACCGGGCAGGCTTCCTGGCAGAAGCCGCAATAGATGCACTTCGTCATGTCGATGTCGTAGCGCGTGGTGCGGCGGCTGCCGTCGTCACGCGGTTCGGCCTCGATGGTGATGGCCTGGGCCGGGCAAACGGCTTCACACAGCTTGCAAGCGATGCAACGCTCTTCGCCGCTCGGGTACCGGCGCAGCGCATGCTCGCCC
>CAXNFA010000345.1:0-3210 GCA_964201105.1 Alphaproteobacteria bacterium
GACCTGACCTTCGAGGGCGCCGACATCCGCGAGGTGCTGCGCGTCGTGCTGGGCGACCTTCTCGGCACCAACTATGTCGTCGACCCCAACGTCACCGGCACGGTGAGCCTGACCACCAACCGCCCCTTGCGCCGCGAAGACCTGCTGCCAGTGCTGGAAGGCGTGCTGGCGAGCCAGGGCGTGCGCATCCTGAACTACGGCCAGACCCTGCGCGTGACGCGCAACCCCGATGCCGAGGCGCTGGCCCAGGGCGGCATCTCGACCGGCGCGGGCGGCAGCTTCCGCGTCTTCACGCTCGACCACATGTCGGTCGCCGACATGCGCAGCATCCTGGAACCGATGCTGCCGCAGGGCGCCATCTCGGGGGCCAACGAGGCGCGCGGCATCATCATCGTGGCGGGCAGCGCCGCGGTGCTGCGGCTCGCCGCCGGCACGGTCGACATCTTCGACGTCGACCAGATGGCGGGCCAGACCTCCGCCCTGGTGACGCTGGAATCGGGCGATGCCCGCACGGTGGTGGCGGAGCTGGCCAGCATCTTCGGCGCCGGCGGCACGCGCGTGGGCGAACAGGGCCCGCTGCAACTGCTGCCGATCGAACGCATGAACGGCGTGCTGATCCTGTCGCGCCAGCGCGCGCTGGTGGAACAGGCGCGCGAATGGATCTACCGCCTCGACCGCCGCTCCGACCCGACCGAGAAGCGCGTCTATGTCTATTACGTGCAGCATGGCGGCGCCCAGCGCCTGGCCGATGCGCTGAAGGAGATCGTCGGCAACAGGGCGCCCGCCGCCGCAGCAACGCCGGAACCGACGCCTGTCTCGACCACGGCCGGCGCGCAGACGGCCGTGCAGGCCGCGGCGCGGCTGATCGGCGACGACGTCCGTATTGCCATTGATGGCGAGCGCAATGCGCTGCTGATCGCCACCTCGCCCGCCAATTTCCGTATCATCGAAGAGGTGCTGACCCGGCTCGACATCCAGCCGCTGCAGGTGCTGATCGAGGCCAGCATCTTCGAGGTCACGCTGGGCGACACGCTGCGCTTCGGTATCCAGTATGCGCTCAACACCGGCGGCGTCGGCGGCTCCGACCGCAGCATCATCGGGCTTGGCCGCGGCACGGCGACCGAGAACGGCCCCGGCAGCATCGTGCGCCAGGTCATCGCGCCCATCGCGCCCGGCTTCAACTTCACGCTGGAAGGCGCCGCCGCCACGCGGCTGGTGATCGACGCGCTGTCCGACCTGACCGAGGTCAACATGCTGTCGTCGCCCAACGTGATCGTGTTGAACAACAACACGGCCGCGCTGAATGTCGGCGACGAGGTGCCGATCATTACCCAGTCGACCACCAGCGCCGTCACCGACAACCCGCTGATCGTCAACACCGTGCAATACCGCCAGACCGGCGTGAGCCTGGAGGTGACACCGCAAGCCAACGCCAGCGGCATGGTCACGCTGCAACTGTCGCAGACAGTCAGCGACGTGCGGACAACCACGTCGTCGACCATCGATTCGCCGACCATCCAGAACCGCAGCCTGCTGTCGACCGTAACGGTGCGCAGCGGCGAGACGATCATGCTGGGCGGCCTGATCCGCGAGCAGGCCAGCACCAGCAAAACCGGCATCCCGCTGCTGAACGACCTGCCGATCCTCGGCCCACTGTTCGGCGCCCAGTCCCGCTCGGCCAACCGCACCGAACTGGTGGCGCTGATCCGCCCGGTCATTATCGGCAGTGCGGAAGAGGCCGCCGCGGTGACCACGACTCTGCGCAACAAATTCCTCGGCCTTGTCCGCCAGGAACAGGAAGGCATCCGCCAGCCGCGCCGGCCGATTACCTCGGACCGGTAGTCACCCGCGCCTTATGCGGTCGTGCCACCGTCGGTGACGAAGTTGCCGCCGGTCATCGCCCGCGCCTCGTCGGACACCAGGAACGCCATCGCCTCGCCGAAATCCGCCACGTCGCCGGCATGGCCGATCGGGATGCTGGTCGCCGCGCCCTTCTTGTCGCGTTCCGCCTGAACGGGATCGGGCCGGTTGCGATAGAAGCCTTCGGTGAAATAGACGCCCGGGTTGACGGGCACGACGCGGATGCCACGCGGCGCGAGATCGGCCGCCGCCACCTGGCTGAGATGGGTCACCATCGCCTTGGCGGCGCTGTAGTCCACATTGCCGACGCTGCCATGCATGCCGCCGATGGAACTTATGTTCAGCATTACGCCGCCGCGCGCCGGCATCGCCGCCGCGCCATGCTTCATGCCGAGGAAAGTGGAGTGGACATTGACGCGCAGGATGTAGAGCGCATCGGCATAGGTCGCCGCCTCGATCTTCGCCGGCAGGCGGTCGCCCGCATTGTTGATCAGGATGTCGAGCGGGCCAAAGGCAGCCGTCGCCTGGCGCAGCACATCGTGCCAGTCGCTCTCCACCGTCACGTCATGGCGCAGCACCAGGCCGTCGCCGCCGGCGGCGCGCACGAGATCGAGCGTTTCCTGGCCGCGTTCGACATTGCGGCCGGTCAGCACCAGCCTCACCCCGCGCTTCGCGAGACTGACGGCGCAGGCGCGCCCCAAGCCCGAGGTCGCGCCTGTCACCATCGCCACCTTGCCGCGAAGTGATCCTTCGTCGCGGGGCGCATAGGCCGGCGGCGGCGGCGCAACAGATGCCCCCGCCACAACCAGCGTGCTGCCCGTGGTGAAGCTTGCCGCGCGCGAGAGCAGGTGCCGCACCGCCGACGCGACATCGGCGGGCCGCACGGCGGAAGCGCCCGCCGTCATGCCGGCCTCGACCGCGTTGACGCGAATGCCGTCCTTGGCCGCGCCGCATTCCACCGCCGCGCTGCGCGTCATCATGCGCAAGCCATGCACCGTGGTCGCGCCAAGCCCGCCCGGCGTGCGCAGGCCCGCCGCCGCGACCGTGACAACAGCGCCGCCCCGGCCCGCGGCGCGCATGGCGGCGATGCCGTGTTTCAGGCCAAGCCACGGGCCCAGCACATTGGTATCGAACAGGGTGGTGAAGTCGGGCAGCGTGATATCCATCATCGGCGTCGCGCCGGCATCGCCAATGCAGGTGACCAGCATGTCGAGCCGGCCCCATTCATGGCCCGCCGCCGCAATCGTGGCGATCCAGCCCGCCTCTGACAACACGCCGAGCGCGGCGGAAGAAGCCACACCGCCGGCGCCGCGCAGGGCGTCGGCACTGGCCCGCGCCACACCGGCATCG
>CAXNFA010000346.1:0-3208 GCA_964201105.1 Alphaproteobacteria bacterium
AAGGGGGCGAACCGCACGGGGCGGCCCTTCACCGGCGACTATGCGGGCGATCTGCTCTACGCCACGCTGCTGAAGGTAGGCCTTGCCCGCGGCAGCTATGACAAGCGCGCCGTCGACGGGCTGGAACTGCTGGGCGTGCGCATCACAAACGCGGTGCGCTGCGTGCCGCCGGAGAACAAGCCGACCGGCGTGGAGGCGCGGACCTGCCGCCCCTTCCTGGTCGATGAAATGGCGGCGATGCCCCGGCTGAGGGGCGTGCTGGCGCTGGGACAACTGGCGCACACGGCGGTGGTGGCCACGCTGAAGCAGAAGCAGGTGGCGCTCAAATTCGCCCACGGCGCCATCCACCCGCTGCCCGGTGGGCTCTTCCTGGCCGACAGCTACCACTGCTCGCGCTACAACACGAACACCGGCACGCTGACGGAAGCTATGTTCCAGACGGTGGTGGCGGACGTGGCGCGAAGGGTCAGCGCCTAGAGAATCTGGTCAGGCGTCTTCGAATTGCGGCGGCAGCTGGCCTGCCTTGAAGAAGACGGTGGGCTCGTCGTCATACTCGCCGGTCTCGGCATCGCCCGAGGTCGAGAAGGCGACGATACCGGACTTGCTGGGCGCCAGCTTCTCCGCCATGCGCCGCGCGGATTCGGCGCTCTGGCAGGGCACCGGCTTTTCGGCGCGGAAGCTGCTGCCTTTGGCGACAAAGGCCTGGACGAGGTAGATCGTTTCCCGCGCCATCCGGCACCCCCTGTGTAGCGAGGGCGCAGGCTGCGACAAGGCAGCCTGCGCCGAAGCTCGGTTCGTCAGATGTCTTAGTAGTCCATATCGCCCATGCCGCCCATCCCGCCGGACTGCCCGGCGGCGGAATCCGTCTTCACCTTGTCGGCGATCATGACTTCCGTCGTGATCAGCAAGCCGGCGACAGAGGCCGCGTCCTGCAGCGCGATGCGCACGACCTTGGCCGGATCGACGATGCCGGCCTCGATCATGTTCACATATTCGCCGGACTGGGCGTCGAAGCCCATGCCCATGTCCTTCGACTCCGACACCTTGCCCGCGACCATGGCGCCTTCGCCGCCGGCGTTGGCGATGATCTGGCGCAGCGGCGCCTCGATGGCACGCAGCACGATGGCGATGCCGGCGCGGACATCGGCATTGTCATTGGTCAGCGCCGCGAGCGACGCCTTGGCGCGCATCAGGGCAACGCCGCCGCCCGGCACGATGCCTTCTTCCACCGCGGCGCGGGTCGCGTTGAGCGCGTCATCGACGCGGTCCTTGCGTTCCTTGACCGCGATCTCGCTGCCGCCGCCGACGCGGATGACGGCCACACCGCCGGCGAGCTTCGCCTGGCGTTCCTGCAGCTTTTCCTTGTCATAGTCCGAGGTGGTTTCCTCGATCTGCGCCTTGATTTGCGCGATGCGGCCTTCAATGCCGGCCTTCTTGCCGACGCCGTCGATGATGGTGGTCAGCTCCTTGGTGATGATCACCTTCTTGGCCGAGCCGAGCATCTCCAGCGTGACATTCTCGAGCTTGATGCCGAGGTCTTCGGCGACCAGTTCGCCGCCGGTCAGGATGGCAATGTCTTCCAGCATCGCCTTGCGGCGGTCACCGAAGCCCGGGGCCTTCACCGCCGCGACCTTGAGGCCGCCGCGCAGCTTGTTGACCACGAGCGTGGCCAGCGCCTCGCCTTCGACGTCTTCCGCGATGATCAGCAGCGGACGGCCGGACTTGGCCACCGCCTCGAGCACCGGCAGCATGGCCTGCAGGCCCGTCAGCTTCTTTTCGTAGATGAGAATGTACGGGTCATCGAGTTCGCAGGTCATCTTCTCGGCATTGGTGACGAAATACGGCGAGAGATAGCCGCGGTCGAACATCATGCCTTCGACGACGTCGAGTTCGGTCTCGAAGCCCTTGGCTTCCTCGACCGTGATGACGCCTTCCTTGCCGACCTTCTGCATCGCCTCGGCCAGGATCTTGCCGATCAGCGTGTCGCCATTGGCCGACACGGTGCCGACCTGGGCGATTTCCGAGTTGTCGGCGATCTTCTTGGAGCGCTTCTTCAGGTCTTCGACGACCGCCGCGACAGCGATGTCGATGCCGCGCTTCAGATCCATCGGGTTGGCGCCGGCGGCGACCGACTTCGCGCCTTCGCGCGCGATTGCCTGGGCGAGAACGGTGGCGGTGGTGGTGCCGTCACCCGCTTCGTCGGCGGTCTTCTGCGCGACCGAGCGGACAAGCTGGGCGCCCATGTTCTCGAACTTGTCCGAAAGCTCGATTTCCTTGGCGACGCTGACACCGTCCTTGGTGATGCGGGGCGCGCCATAGGCCTTGTCGATGACGACGTTGCGGCCCTTGGGGCCGAGCGTCGCCTTCACCGTGTTGGCAAGAATGTCGATGCCGCGGAGCATCTTCTCGCGCGCATCGCCGGAAAACTTGACGACTTTCGCTGCCATGATTGTGTCTCCTGAATGAGTGCGAGGGGCCTCAGGCCGCCTTCTTCTTCGTGGCGGTGACTTCAATCACGACCATGATGTCGGACTCCTTCATGATCAGGAGCTCCTCACCGTTCATCTTCACTTCCGTGCCGGACCATTTGCCGAACAGGATGCGGTCGCCGACCTTCACGTCCATCGCGATGATCTCGCCCTTGTCGTTGCGGGCGCCGCCGCCGACGGCAACGATCTCGCCTTCCATTGGCTTTTCCTGGGCGGTGTCGGGGATGATGATCCCGCCCGCGCTCTTGGCTTCCGAGGTCACGCGACGAACCAGCACGCGATCATGCAAAGGCTTGAAAGACATAGGTTTTTCTCCGGAAAGGCCGGGGAGTAGCACTCCCGCCGGCCGACTGCCAAATGACAGCCTGCGATGTAGGGAAAGCCGGGCGAACGGTCAAGCCCGGCGACGCCCAAAAAAGACGGATTTTCGGCTAGCGCAGCCCCGGCCGGTCGAGGAAGCGCGGCTCGGCGCGGCTGGTTTCGGCCAGCGGGTTCATCACCCGGATGGGCTTGCCGGCGAGCCAGGCCTGGACGTTTTCCACCGTGTCGCCGAAGAAGATCTTGTAGGTCGCTTCGGTGACATAGCCGACATGCGGCGTGATCAGCACGTTGCGCAGGCGGCGCAGCGGGTGATGTTCCGACAGCGGCTCGACGTCGAAGGCGTCGAGCGCGGCGCCGGCGATGCGCTCTTCCCGCAGCACTTCGATCAGGGCGGCTTC
>CAXNFA010000347.1:0-3203 GCA_964201105.1 Alphaproteobacteria bacterium
GCTGCGCGGCCGAGAAGGCGCGGTTGGCCAGGCTCGGCCCGAACATCTCGCCATTCTTGATGGCCAGCGACAGCGTGGTCAGGTTCGACCGCTCGTTGCCGACATAGGCCGTCTGGCGGCTGACGTCGTCCGACAATTCGTTGAGCAGGCGGTCGATCAGGACAACCGTGCGGTTCGTCTCGTCTTCAAGGATGGCGAGCTGGCGATGGTCTTCGTCGATGGCGCCGGCCAGGCCGAAGGTTGCCCGGGTGCTTTCCAGCAAGAAGGCAGAGAAGGCGGAGTCGTTGGCGACCGAGTTGGCCAGACTGTTAAGCTGGTTGATCTCACCGGCAAGGCGGTCAAGCTCGGCCTGGGCCAGGTTCCACTGGTTGACCAGCACCGGGTTGCCCGGCGTCGTGCCGACCTGCAGGCGTGTCGTCACCGCGGCAATCGTCGCGTGATAGCGCTGCGAGGTGCTGACCAACTGGTTGCGGACCTGCTGCAGGCGCTCGTTCTGGGTGTTGATGTTGCTCTGTAGGGTCGCCAGTTCGCCGCGCAGCTGCTGCACCTTCTGGCCGACAAAGGTGCCGGTGTTGGTGAAGGGCGGGATCTGACTGGTCTGGAAATTGGTCGTGCCCAGCGTTGGCGGCAGCGGTGCCGGGCTCAACGGGCTATGGTCAACCATCGGGGTCTGCGCGATCTGCACCGTCTGGGGCGCAGGCGCGGGAGCCGCGGCAGCCGGGGGCGGCGCACGCCGCGCGGCCGAACGGCTGGGGAAAAGGGTGTCCGATACTGTCGAGCAACCCGCCAGAAGGTAGGCCGCACCCAGAACGGCAATTTTTGTGGAGTTACGTACCATGCCCGGAAATACCGTCAGCGATGCGTGCAGCGCATGGTGCAAGCCCCCAGCACCTTTAGCGTCCGCGCCATGCCCATTGCCTTTTTGTCGTTGCACGTCAATTGGCTAGTGGGGCTAGTCGGGAGCTCACATGAAGAAAGACACTCAGGCGATCTTAGCCAAGGTCGAAAGACCTCACAAGCAACATCTGCCGCAAATCCATGTATTTATGGGTGGTGTGGTTTCGTGGACGCGGGGTCGGTTGATCGCTTGCGGCGGCGGGGCGAAATGATTAGTGTCCGCCCCCTGCCGGCGCCCTGTGCCGGTCAGCACCGTTGGATACGCGCTCGTAGCTCAGCTGGATAGAGCATCAGACTACGAATCTGAGGGTCGGGAGTTCGAATCTCTCCGAGCGCGCCAACCGCCTTTCGCACCATCGCCCTGTCCTGAATCAGCGCTGTCGCGACACCAGCGTCGTGGGCCCGGTCAATCGCGATCGCTTGTATGGCTTCGGCTTGCCCAGTTCCAAGTCGCTGACCGGTATCGACCGCGTGCGTGTTGACGCTGTCAACTTCTCCGGTTATGTAGACAGTGTCTACAGGAGGGGCGTGTGAAGGCAGACTGGGCAAGGGCTTACGGACCCTGGGCGTTGGTGACCGGCGCATCGGACGGCATCGGCCGGGCGATGGCGCAAGAGATTGCCCGCCGTGGCGTCAACGTCATTTTGACGGCGCGCCGCATCGATCAACTGGAGGCACTTGCGACCGAAATCCGGAAGCGCCATAGCGTTGAAACACGCGTGATTCCGGCAAATCTGGCCGAGGCCAATGCCCCGGCCCAACTGATGGCGGCGTCTGCAGACCTGGATATCGGTCTCGTCGTGGCCTGCGCCGGGTTCGGAACGTCCGGCAGCATCGTCGCCACCGCAATGGCAGACGAAGTCGAAATGGTGGATTTGAATTGCCGTGCACTGTTAGTCATCGCCAAGCATGCGGCCGAGGTTCTAAGCGCTCGCGGCCGGGGCGGCATTGTCCTGATGAGTTCGATTGTCGCCTTCCAGGGCGTCAGATCTGCGGCGAACTATGCAGCCACCAAGGCCTACGTCCAGGTTCTCGCCGAAGGCATGTCTGAAGATTTACGGCAGGCAGGGGTCGATGTCATTGCGAGCGCTCCCGGGCCTGTCGCCAGCGGCTTTGCGCAGCGGGCCCGGATGCGCATGGGACGGGCCGAACTCCCGCTGACCGTCGCCAGGGAAAGCCTGGACGCGCTGGGAACCCGCCGGACTGTCCGGCCTGGAATGCTTTCCAAGATACTCGGGTGGAGCCTGGCAAGCTTGCCGCGCACGGTGCGGATTCGCATCATGGCGGGGATCATGGATGGAATGACCCGACATCAGCATGTCCAGGCGCCCAAAAAAGCCAGTTGACCTTCGCGAAGCCTGCGTGGCCGAGGCCTTTCGTGTCATTGCGGAACTGGGTGTCGAGAAACTTAGCCTGCGTGAGGTGGCGCGCCGCCTTGGCGTTTCCCATCAGGCGCCTTATCGGCATTTTCCCAGCCGCGACCATATTCTCGCCGAGGTCATCGCCCGGGCCTATGCATCCTTCTCTGACCACTTGAGGTTGCGAACGGGCAGCTCTGATGCTCAAGCCGACCTGGAATCCATGGGGCGGTCGTACATTGCCTACGCCCTCGACCACCCCCTGCAATACAGGTTGATGTTTGGCACACCGCTGCCAGACCCGGACCGCCACCCCCGTATGATTGAGAACGCTCAGGACGCATTTGCCATTCTTCGCGACCGGCTGGCGACAATGTCCCTCCGGCGAGACAGAAAACAGCCTGCCGATCCGGCCGACGACGCACTTTTCATCTGGTCAACATTGCATGGCCTTGCCAGCATTCTGCACGCGGATGCGATACACAAAACGGATCTGACCCGCAGAAACCGAACCCAGGTGATTGACCACATCTTCTGGCGCCTGGGCCTATCGCTTCGCCCGTAGTCTGGTCTACCGGGATGATGTCTCGCTATCGGCAAGATCGCCACGGAGCCTGAAGAGCAGCAACAACATGATTCCAGCCCCCGCCGACAGGACCGAGGCGGCAAACACCGCGATCTTCGCGGCGTCGAAGTCGCCGGCATCAGGGAATGCCTGGCCGGCAATGAAGAGCGACATGGTGAAGCCAATGCCGGCCAGGGCGCCAGCCCCGACCAACTGGCCCCAGGAATATTCGGCAGGCTTCACCGCCAGCCCCAGCCGGACGGCAAGGATGGACGCCATCACCAGGCCGACCGGTTTGCCGACAAACAGGCCAAGCACGATGGCCGCGGCCAGCAGGTCGCGGCTTTCGAACACCCCGAGGCTCAGCGCCACCCCGGCATTGG
>CAXNFA010000348.1:0-3197 GCA_964201105.1 Alphaproteobacteria bacterium
CCTGGCCTGTGACAAGGCGGAAGACGGCGCCGATTTCGTCGATATCTGCGAGTTCTACCGCACCGAAGGCTATTCGGAAGCCGAATGTTACCAGCATGCGCGGCGCATCTTCCGCGGCGGCGTGGTGCAGGGCGGCGCGCCCTTCACGAAGGACGTCGTCTACGCCAAGGGCTTCGTGATGGTCTACAACTTCCTGCGCACGGCGATCCGCTTCGGCCGGCCCGATCTGATCCCGTTCCTGTTCGTCGGCAAGGTGACGCTGGAAGACGTGCCGGTGCTGGCGCGCTATCACAAGCGCATGGTGATCGACGCACCGATCTACCTGCCGCCGCAATTCAAGGATCTCAGCGGGCTTGCCTGCTGGATGGCCTATTCGAACTTCCTCAACAAGGTCGATCTCGGTCGCGTGCAGAGCTACTACCAGAAGATCCTGGAACTCTGACCGTGCCGGGCTGGTCGCCTCACAGCGGCCAGAAGATCAGCAGCATCGGCATCGACACGGCAACGATCAGCACTTCCAGCGGCAGGCCGACGCGCGTGTAATCGCTGAAAGTGTAGCCGCCGGGGCCCATCACCAGCGTGTTGTTCTGGTGTCCGATCGGCGTCAGGAAGGCGCAGGAAGCGCCGATAGCCACAGCCATGAAATAGGTGTCGGGATTGGCGCCGAGCGCTTCTGCCATGCGGTAGGCCACTGGTGCAACGATCACCACGGTCGCGGCATTGTTGAGAATGTCCGACAGCCACATCGTCAGTACCAGCACAATGCCAAGCAGGACGACAGGTCCGACGGCGCCGGACAGTCCGGCAAGGGTCTCGGCCAGCAGCTGGGCCGCGCCGGTTGTCTCGATGGCGCCGCCCACCGGGATCAGCGCGGCCAGCAGCACGATCACCGGCCAGTCGATGCTTTCGTAAAGGTCGCGCAGCGGGACCACGCCGGTCACCACCACCGCCAGGGCGGCGAGGCCGAGCGCAACGGGCAGCGTGAGAAGGCCAAAGGATGTGAGCAGGATCGCGGCGACAAAGGACACCACCGCGATGCTGGCAGGCAGGCGGCCCACCTTCGTGATTGGCCGTTCGGCGATCGACAGTAGGCCGTATTCCTGCACCGCCTCGGCAATGCGGTCGGCATCGCCCTGAAGCAGCAGGGCGTCGCCATTGCGGAATTCCACCTGGCGCAGGCGGCGGCGAACCGGCTTGCCCTGCCGCGAGATCCCAAGAAGATTGATGCCGAAGCGGCGCGCGAAACCGACCATGCGCGCGGTGCGGCCAATCAACTCGGAATTGCGCGTGACGACCACCTCGGTCACCACGGTGTCGGGTGACGTCAGTTGCGGTACCTTGGCGCCCTCCGAGCCAACCTGCGTGAGCTTCAGGTTGGCGGCGAACTTCGCCAGCGCATCGGGCGCGCCCTCGATTACCAGTGCATCGCCGGCAGCGATGGGCAGGTAGCGAATGCCTGAGAACAGGCGCGAATCGCCACGCACAATCCCGATCACCGTCACGTCCTGCTCAAGGGCCTTGGCCTCGATGTCCTGGATCGTCTGGCCAATCGCGTTGCTGCCCTCCTCGGCGCGGACTTCGGACACGAAATCGCTGATCTGGAACAGCTCCGCGCCGCTGCTTTTGGCCCGCCGCGATTTCGGGACCAGCCGCCAGCCGATGAAGGTCATGAACAGGATGCCTGCCATCGCGGTGGGAAGACCCACCGGCGCGAAGTCGAACATCGCGAAAGGCTGCCCGGTGAGATTCTCGCGGATACCCGACAGCAGGATATTGGGTGGTGTGCCGATCAGGGTGACGATGCCGCCGAGCACTGTGGCGAAGGCGAGCGGCATCAGGACGATGCTGGGGGATCGCCCCGCATCCAGCGACGACCGGATGGCAACGGGCATCATGATCGAGAGCGCCGCCACATTGTTCATGAAGGCCGACAGTGCGCCGCCAACCAGGCTGAGCGCGCCGATATGGACGGTGGTGTTGGCAGAGAGGCGGCCGATCGCCCGCGCCAGCCGGTCCAGCGCGCCCGACGAAATCAGGGCGCGGGTCACGACGAAGACCGCGGCGACGCTGATGGTGGCCGCGTCGCTGAAGCCGGTGAAGGCCTGGTCCATGGGGACGAGGCCGGCCACCGTCGCCGCGAAAAGGGCGGCGAAGGCCACCAGGTCATAGCGGAAGCGGCCCCAGATGAAGCCGGCGAGCGCAAGCGCGAGGATGGCGAAAAGCAGCCCCTGGGCAACGGTCATGGAAGGGTCCGGGTGGTCATGGGGGCGACGGAAGACGGAATTCGCATGGTCGCCGTGATGGATTGGAAGGGGAGGCCACCTGCGGCATCCCGGGGACGATGAACAACGTGCCGGCCGGTCTCGCGGTTCTATGTACGTCGGGGAAAGTGCAAACCGCGCCGGCCGGCCGGTCGATCGCCAGGGCAAGCGCGGGCGGGAAAACGGCAAGTCATTGGGACCGCTTGGTTTTTTCTTGCCACATCCAGGCCGCCCCCTTGATTTTACGGGCCGCCATGCGATGATGCCCGGCGGCGACCCCATCCGGTGCGGATTGCGGGGCGAGGGTTGCCATGGGGACGCACGGATGCCGACGACGCTACAGGCGCAAAGCCGCAGCGACTCCGACCGCCAGTACGAGGTGGAGACGGAGAACCGCGACCTGCGCAAGACCATCTTCGCGCTGCGCGAGGAGCTGGAGCGCCTGCGCTATGAAAAGGACAGCGCGGTTCAGCATGCCAAGGCCCTGGGCCAGGACGAACTGGCCCAGCTCAAGCGCCACGCACAGGCGCTGCGTGACGAACTGGAAAAGGCGCGCTTCGAAGGCCAGCAGCAGGTCCAGCGCGCCATGGCTGCCTCGCATGACGAAATCGTTCAGTTGCGGGGTGCCGCCCAGGCTTTGCGCGACGTGATCGACAAGATGCGGCTCGACCATGCCCAGGCGGTCCAGCAGGCCGTCGCGCTCGCCAACGGCGAGATCGTGCAGCTGAAGGCCACGGCCCAGGCGCTGAGAGACGAGATGGAAGTGATGCGCTTCCAGGCGGACAAGCGGCTGCAGGATGCCATCTCGGAAGGCAACGCCGAGATGCGCCAGCTGCGGATCACCGCGCAAACGCTGCGCGACGAGATGGACACAGTGCGCGGCGGCTACGAAGACAGGCTGCAGGAGGCCGAGCGCACCACCCGCGCGCATGTCAA
>CAXNFA010000349.1:0-3197 GCA_964201105.1 Alphaproteobacteria bacterium
GCGCGCCACCACCCGGCGTCGGCGGCGGGAGTGTGGCGAGCGCGCCCCCGAACTGGGTCTGGATCTGCTGCGGGCTGACGACGACCGGCGGCGGCGGCGCCAGGTTGATGCTGACGATCTGCACCGCCGTGTTGGGCCGGTTCATCACCACGGTGCCGGCACCGGTGGTGATCGAGATTTCGCCCACCG
The DNA here is from genome assembly GCA_964201105.1 of Alphaproteobacteria bacterium. GTDB lineage: Bacteria > Pseudomonadota > Alphaproteobacteria > SHVP01 > SHVP01 > CANJEJ01. Next base: position 190 of record CAXNFA010000349.1, read on the forward strand.
TGCCGTCTTCGTTGGCGACCAGCGCAAAGGTGTTTTCGGCGCCTTCACCCCGCGCCTGGCCCACGACCTTGGTGCCGCGGATGCCGATGGTGGCGACGGGGGTGGTGACCAGCATCTGGTCCGGACCGGTCTGTGCGATCCGGCCGCTGGCAAAGCTGAACACGCCCTGAACCACCGAGAAGGCGGATTTTCCGCTGCCGGCGTTGGGATCGAAGATCATCTCGTCGAGCACCATCCGCCCGCCTTCGTCGAGCGAGAATGTCGAATCGTCGATGAAGACGACGCCGATCGTGGCGCCATCGCCCGTCTCGATCACATCGCCCTGGAAGACCGGCGCGCCGACATCAAGGCTGACCTGGCTGCCATCGGGGCGGGTTGCCGTAACGGAACCCTCAACCGCCTCGACGCGGCCGATGGGCGCGGCCCCGGCGCCATCCGCCTGGGCAAAGCCCGGCGCCTCTGGCCCGGCCAGTTTGCCGGCAAGATCGCCGCCAATGCGGGCGCCGCCTTCGGTCTGCAGGTCGGGCGGATGTTCGCTGGTGAAATAACCCTGGATCAGGATACGGGTGCCGTCTGCACCAACCAGGAGAAGGTCAGGGCCGAGACGGACAAAGTCGGCGGACAGCAGGAAATCGCCGCCCGGGACGGTGATCGCACCATCGGCGGCATGAAGGACATGGGTGAATTCGGACGCAAGTTCAGAACCCGGCGCAATCGCCGGCCCCTTGCCATCCCCCCTGCTACCCACAGCCATGATGTTTTCGCCCCGCCACCTTTACCCGCACCGTCCCCTGACGGATGCCATTGACGCGTGCCCCGGACGCGCGCCAGCAACCGCAGCCACAGGCTGCGGCGGGTCGGAATCAGGGTGCCGGGCCATTCACCCGCCACGCAACTGAATTCCGCCGATTCGTGATACTTGTCACCGCGCGGCGCGTCCGGCCGCGCGATACGGGCCGCAACAAGCCAGCCGCCATGCCCATCCCGAAGCCCTTCCCCCTTGCGACGGCCCGCCAGCACCCAGGCGCGAGGGCGGCCCGGCCATGACATCCGTCGCCGAACTTGCCGGGGATCGACTGGCCATCCAGCCGACAGACCCGCTGCTGGCCTGCCTGGAGTTCCTGACCCGCCACTATGGCCGACCGCAATCGGCCGAAGTCCTGAAGGCCGGCCTGCCGCTGCCGTCCGGCCGCTTCCTGCCGTCCACCTTCATCCGCGCCGCGGAACGCGCCGGCTTCATCGCCCGCGCCTCCGAGCGGCAGCTGGCCGAGCTCGACCCCAGCCTGTTGCCCGCCGTGCTGATCCTGGCCGGCGACGAGGCCTGTGTGCTGCTTGAGATTCACGGCACCACCGCGGCGGTGATGCTGCCTGCCACCGGCGGCATGACGAAGATGCCAATGGCCGACCTCGCCGCCCGTCATGGCGGCGCGGTGCTGTTCCTGCGGCCGGACTATCGCCCGCGCGCGGCGGTCGCCGAGGCCACCGGGGACGGGCGGCGCTGGTTCTGGGATCCACTGCTGGAAAACCGCTGGCTGCTGGGCCAGGTCGCGCTCGCCGCCGTGCTGACCAATATCTTCGCCCTGGCGGCGCCGCTGTTCACCATGACGGTCTATGACCGCGTGGTGCCGAACCAGGCGCTCGACACGCTATGGGTGCTGGCCATCGGCATCAGCATCGTGTTCATCTTCGACTTCATCATTCGCAGCTTGCGCGGATACTTCATTGATGTTGCCGGCAGCCGCGCCGACGTGGCGATGGCATCGCGCATCTTCGACCGCGTGCTGGGCTTGCAACTGTCTGTAAAGCCGGCGTCCGCCGGCGCCTTTGCCGGCACCCTTCGCGAGTTCGAGACCGTGCGCGACGTGTTCACCAGCGCGACCATGATCGCGCTGGTCGACCTGCCGTTCATCCTGCTGTTCATCCTGGTGATCTGGCTGATCGGTGGGCCGCTTGTCGCGGTGCCGCTGATCGCCGTGCCGGTCGTGCTGCTGGCCGGGCTGCTGGTGCAGGGCCCGCTGGCCGCCGCGACCCGCGAGGGCCAGGCCGAAGCCGAGGCGAAAAGTGGCGTGCTGTTCGAGACGCTGGGTGGACTGGAAACCATCAAGGCGGTCGGCGCCGACACGCGGATGCGCGAGCGCTGGGAAGGCGCGGTGGTGCGCTCCGCCCGCATCGGCATGAAGAGCCGGGCGTTGTCGCTGTTCGCGCTCAACTTCGCCGCCGTGGCGCAACAGGCCGCCAGCGTCGCCATCGTGGTGCTGGGCGTGCTGCTGATTGGCGAGGGAAAGATGACGGTCGGCGCGCTGATCGCCGCCAGCCTGATCAACGGCCGCGCCGTCGGTTCGCTGGCCCAGCTCGCGCAGGTGCTGGTACGGCTGAACCAGGCGCGTACCGCCTTCCGTTCGCTCGACCGCATCATGCAGATGCCGGTCGAGCGCCCCGCATCCCGACAGTTCCTGCACCGCCCGCACCTGAACGGCAAGGTCGAGTTTCGCAACGTCACCTTCGCCTATCCCAACCAGAGCAGCCCGGCGCTGCAGGACGTGTCCTTCACCATCGAGCCCGGCGAGCGTGTCGGGCTGATCGGCCGTGTCGGTTCCGGCAAGTCGACCGCGCAGAAACTGATCCTGGGCCTGTATCACGCGCAGGGCGGCGCAATTCTGGTCGATGGCACCGACATCCGCCAGATCGACCCCATCGACCTGCGGCGCAATATCGGTGCGGTGCCGCAGGAAAGCTTCCTGTTCCGCGGCACGCTGCGCGACAACATTACGGCCGGCAATCGCTTTGCCGGCGACGACGCCGTGCTGGCCGCGGCAAGGCTTTCCGGCATCGACGATTTCGCCAGCCGCCATCCGCTGGGCTATGACCTGCCCGTGGGCGAGCGGGGCGAAACGCTGTCGGGCGGCCAGCGCCAGGCCATCGCCGTGGCCCGCGCGCTGCTCGGTACACCGGGAATCCTGTTGATGGATGAGCCGACCAGCAGCATGGACAACGCATCGGAAACCCAG
>CAXNFA010000350.1:0-3193 GCA_964201105.1 Alphaproteobacteria bacterium
CTCGCCCGATTGCAGGGCGGTGAAGCGCTGCGGCGCGCTGAGGGGCGTGAACTTCACCTTCTTGCTGTCGCCGAGGACCGCTGCGGCGAGCGCCCGGCAGAAGTCGACGTCGAGGCCGGTCCAGTTGCCCTGGCTGTCGGGGATGCCGAAGCCGGCGAGGCCGGTGTTGACGCCGCACTGGATGAAATCCTTCTGCTTGATGGCGTTGAGCACGGCGCCGGCATTGGCGGTGCTGACGAGCGCCACGGTCGCCACGGCGGCGCCGGCGAGAATGGATGCCAGTTTGAACATGTTGTTCCTCCCCTTACTGAATGTCGTTGGGTCATCATACCGGGCGGTTGCCCTCGCTCAACCGCCGTGTTGTCCCCGGAAGGGAAGAAAACCGTTATCCGACACGGCTTTACCCCGCGTTAACCCTGTCCATTCATTGTAGACAGGGGGCGGCATGCTTATTTCCCTTTTGCCTCAAATCCAATCCAGTTGGGTCCTCTGCGCGAACGGGGCTATGTTTGGGGGCGCCGCCATTCACGGGCGCAATAGGTTGATATGAGCCTGGTCGTCGATTTTCTGGAATTCGTGGAGCGCGATGCGCCGAACTCCGTTCATGCCCTGCTGGACCGCTTCCTGCTGAAATGCCGGCTGACGGCCGGGGCGGACACGGGCGCGGTCTACATGCTGCGGCGGCATGGCGGCCAGCGCGTGCTGGACCAGGTTGCCCGCCATGGCGGACCGAGCCCGGCGCGGCCGGGCGAAACGGTTTCCCTGCCGCTGTCGCCGGTAACGGTGCCGGGTCATGTCGCGACTCAGGGCATCCCCATCGCCTATGACGATCCCGCGGTGCTGCGGGCAGACCAGCCCTTCAAGGACTGGGCTGCGCGTCAGGCCGGCGCGATCCTGTGCTTTCCCGTCACGAATTTCCAGGACACGGTCGTTGCCGTGGTCGAGCTCGGCCGCGGCCCGGCTGCCGGCACCTTCCCGCCCGACCTGCTGCCCACGCTGCTGTCGGTGGCGCGCGTCGTGTCCGGCGATATCGAGCGCACCGACAACCTTGAGCAGATCGGCGCAAAGAACAGCAAGCTGCGCCAGCGCAACCGCACGCTGGCCAATCAGCGTTCACGCATCGGCGAATTGCAGTCGGAGACAGAAGAAGCCTTCAAGACCTCGATCAGCCTGCTCGCCCGCGCCGCCGAAATTCACGACGAAGGCACCGGCAACCACTGCCAGCGCGTCAACGAATATGCCTTCTTCCTCGCCGGCCTCATCGGCATGCCGAAGGATTTCTGCGACGCCATCCGCTATTCGGCCCAGTTGCATGACGTGGGCAAGATGAGCGTGGATGCTGCAATCCTGCACAAGGGCGGCCAGCTGACCTCGGCCGAGAAGTCGGTCATGGACAAGCATCCGGTCTATGGCTACCAGATCCTTTCGCATTCGCCGCGACTGCAGCTGGCAGCGGAAATCGCCCTGTTCCATCACGAGAAGTGGGACGGCTCGGGCTATCCCCACGGCGTGCGCGGCGACGCCATCCCGATGTCGGCCCGCGTCGTGGCAATTGCCGACACCTATGACGCGCTACGCTCGCACCGCTCTTACAAACCGGGCTACAGTCACGACAAATCCGTCGACATTATTGTGAATGGCGATGACCGCCTTGACGCCCGTGGACACTTTGACCCCCAGCTCATCGGCCTATTCGCCAAACACCACGCCGGCTTCGACCGGATCTGGCGGGAGTTTATCGACTAGGCTGCGCCCCCGTCTGGGCGGCGGCAAGCGTGGCCGCGGCCGGCTGGGACGGTCCCTTCATCTTATCATTCCGCTGGCGATGATCGTTCTCGCCGTCGTCCTGCGCCAGACCGTGCCGGTGGTGCAGGAATGGCAGCTCCGGGTGTTCGACGGCTTCCAGCGCCTGCAACCGCGCGCCTACGTCGACGCACCGGTGCGCTTCATCGACCTCGACGACACCTCGCTTGAGAAACTGGGCCAATGGCCCTGGCCACGCACGCTGGTGGCCGAACTGGTGGCGCGGCTCGCCAATGCCGGCGCTTCGGTGGTCGTGTTCGACATTGTCTTTGCCGAGCCGGACCGCACCTCACCCAGGCAGGTGTTGCCGTCCTGGCCCGAAAGCCCGCTGACGGACGAACTGCGCGCCCGGGTCGATGAACTGCCGGATCACGATGCGCTGTTTGCCGACCTGATCGGCCAGGCCAATGTCGTCACCGGCTTCGTGCTGACCAACGAGAAGGGACCGCGCAAGCCGCTGCGCAAGGGATCCTTTGCCTTCGGCGGCGACGACCCGCTGCAGTTTCTGCCCGCCTTCCCCGGCGCCGTCACCAACCTGCCCGACATCGAGGCAGCGGCCAGCGGCAATGGCAGCTTCAACCTGGTGCCGGAAGCAGACGGCATCGTCCGCCGCGTACCGCTGCTGGTCCGCATGGCCGGCGAGACACAGCCCTATGCCGCACTGTCGGCCGAGGCGCTGCGCGTCGCGCAGGGCGCGCGGACCTATATCGTCAAGTCATCGGGCGGCAATCTGGAGGCTTCCTTCGGGCAGAATTCCGGCATCGCCAGCGTCAAGATCGGTCGGCTGGAAGTGCCGACCGATGGCCAGGGCCGGCTGTGGCTGCATTACACGGCCGACGTGCCGGAGCGCACGATTCCGATCTGGCAGGTGTTCGAGGATGACTTCGACGGCAGCCGCGTCGAGAACCAGATTGTCCTGATCGGCACCTCGGCCGCCGGCCTGTTCGACATTCGCGCCACGCCGCTGAACCCGGCGACACCGGGCGCGCTGGTGCATGTGCAGGCGATGGAGCAGATGCTGCTCGGCCATTTCCTGTCGCGGCCCGACTGGGCCGATGGCGTGGAACTCGTTTACCTGGTCCTGCTCGGCCTGCTGCTGGTCTTAATCCTGCCACGGCTGGGCGCACTGGGCAGCGCCGCGGTCGGCGTGGCCGGCATCGTGCTGGCGGTGGGCGCATCCTGGTATCTCTTCACGGAGCAGCGCTGGCTGCTCGACCCGATCTATGCCTCGGCCGTCATCATCATGGTCTTCATCGCCACGACGGTGCTGAACTTCCTGCGCACCGAGAATGAACGCCGCCAGGTGCGCGGCGCCTTCGCGCAATACCTGTCGCCGGCGCTGGTGGAACAGCTGGCGGCAGAGCCCGACCGGCTGCAGCTCGGCGGCGAG
>CAXNFA010000351.1:0-3185 GCA_964201105.1 Alphaproteobacteria bacterium
TGCGGCCGGCGTGGACCGGCAAGCGAGGCTTCGACCGTCGAGACGTCGAGTTCCAGCGTGTCGGTGAAGACCGGGTCGGGCGACTTGTTCGTCCGCCACATGCCCTGCGCCTTGGCGTATTTCTCCACCAGCTTGCACAGCGCCTTTGGGCGGCCCGTCGCTTCCAGGAAGGCGATGGTTTCGCTGTCGATCGGGAAGATGCCGCAGGTGGCGCCGTATTCGGGCGCCATGTTGGCGATCGTCGCACGGTCTGCCAGCGACAGTTCGGCAAGGCCCGGCCCGTAGAATTCGACGAACTTGCCGACCACGCCCTTCTTGCGCAGCATCTGCGTGACCGTCAGCACCAGGTCGGTGGCCGTCGTGCCTTCCTGCAGCGCACCGGTCAGGCGGAAACCCACCACTTCCGGCAGCAGCATCGAGATCGGCTGGCCCAGCATCGCGGCCTCGGCCTCGATGCCGCCCACACCCCAGCCCAACACGCACATGCCGTTCACCATCGTGGTGTGGCTGTCGGTGCCGACCAGCGTGTCTGGATAGGCGATCGTCTTCTTGCCGTCCTTCGACGTCCAGACGACGCGGGCGAGATATTCCAGGTTGACCTGGTGGCAGATGCCCATGCCCGGCGGAACGACGCGGAAGTTGTCGAATGCCTTCTGGCCCCAGCGCAGGAACTCATAGCGTTCCAGGTTGCGCTCGTATTCCAGGTCCACGTTTTCCTTGTAGGACGACTTGGTGCCGAAGGCGTCGACCATGACTGAATGGTCGATTACGAGATCAACCTGCGACAGCGGGTTGATCTTTGCCGGGTCTCCGCCGGTCTTTTCCACTGCATCGCGCATGGCGGCGAGGTCGACCACGGCGGGCACGCCGGTGAAGTCCTGCATCAGCACGCGCGCCGGGCGATAGGCGATTTCGCGGTCCGAGGTACGGGTTTTCAGCCACTGCACCAGGGCCTTGATGTCGTCCACCTTGACGGTCTTGCCGTCTTCGTGGCGCAAGAGGTTCTCGAGGAGGATCTTCATCGAGACAGGCAGCCGCGACATGTCGCCGAGCTTCTTCTCTGCCGCCTTGATGCTGAAATAATCGTATTTCTTGCCGCCAGCTTCGAAGCTGCGGCGCGTCTTCAACGTGTCATGGCCAATGGTTGCCACGGCAGATCTCCCCTCGTCACGCGATTGTTCGGTCTGATGCTCGGTCTGAGCCCGGCAGCCGGAAAGGAAACCCCGGATTGGCCACCGTTTCGCGGCGCATTATGCGCCCGCGATTCCATCTTTGCCAGCGACGGGATGAGGGCGGCGCAGCCTGCAGTGCAGCGTCTTGTCATAATGCTCTAGGATGCGCGCCGCATGAGCCTGCTCGACCCAGACTGGACCACCCCGCCCGCGCCCTTTGCCGCACGGGATCTCACCTGCATCCGGGGTGACCGGCTGGTGTTTGCCGCCCTGTCCTTCACCCTGGCGCCGGGCGGCGCCCTGCTGCTGCGTGGTCCCAACGGCACCGGCAAGTCGAGCCTGTTGCGCATGCTGGCCGGCCTTCTGCCGCCCGCCCAGGGTGAACTGCTGTGGGCCAATGCCCCCGTTCAGCCCGCGCAGGAGGACCATCGCACCCGCCTGCATTATGTCGGCCACCTCGATGCGGTAAAGCCGGCACTGACGGCGCGCGAGACCCTGGGCTTCTGGGCCGGCATGGCGGGTCAGGGCAATCGGGTGGATGCCGCGCTCGACACCTTCGGCCTCCGCCACCTCGCCGACATCCCGGGCCGCTTCCTGTCGGCAGGGCAGAAGCGGCGGCTCAACCTTGCCCGCCTGGCCGCCATCCCGGCGCCGCTATGGCTACTCGACGAGCCCAGCGTCTCGCTCGACGTCGAATCAGTCGCTCTGCTAGCCGGACTGATCGCCGCCCATGGCCGGCGCGGCGGCCTCATCATAGCGGCCAGCCATGTCGATTTCGGTCTGGCGGGGGCGTCCACGCTCGACCTTGGCGCCTTTGCCAGCACCGTGGCCGCCTGATGCTGGCCGCCTTTTTCCGCCTCTTCGTCCGCGATGTGCGCCTTGGTCTGCGCCAAGGCAGCGCCGGCAGCAGCACCGTGGTCTTCTTCGTGGTGGCCGTGACCCTGTTTCCGCTCGGCGTCGGGCCGGAAACCGCCGTGCTTGCCCGTATCGCCTCGGGCGTGCTGTGGGTTTCCGCCCTGCTCGCAGCCATGCTGTCGCTCGACCGACTGTTCCAGGCCGACTTCGAGGATGGCAGCCTCGACCTGCTCGCTCTGGGTCCCTTGCCGCTGGAACTGGCTGTTCTCGCCAAATCCGCCGCCCATTGGGCCACGACCGGGCTACCGCTCATCATTGTCTCGCCCATCCTGGCCGTGCTGATGCAACTCGACGCCGGCGGCTATCTCACCCTGGTGGCCGCCATGGCGCTGGGCACCCCGGCCCTCAGCCTGATCGGCGGCATCGGGGCGGCGCTGACCGTGGGCATCCGGCGCGGCGGCGTGCTGCTGTCGCTGCTGGTCCTGCCGCTTTATATTCCAGTGCTGATTTTCGGGGTCGGCGCGGTCGAGGCTGCTATCGACGGCCTGACCCAGCGGCCCCAGCTGCTGATCCTGGCTGCCCTGTCGCTGGCCGCAACGGTGCTGGCGCCGCTCGCCGCCGCCGCGGCGCTTCGCCTCAACCTCGAATAGCCGGGAATAGTGGTCGCGCATGGCCTGTTGGCGTAGAGTCATTCAGGCTCAGTCGGATCAATGCGATTTTCCGTTTGGGTTCAACAGCTTCCACCACAAAGGTCACGCCAACGTGGATGGACGGGGACGCCACCGCGACGCACCATGACGACGATGCACCGCTTCGCCAATCCTGCCCGTTTCGTGCGCCTCTCCTCGGCCGTTCTGCCCTGGGTGACGGCGCTCGCCGTGCTGTGCATCGGCACCGGGCTCTATTTCGGCCTGTTCAACTCCCCGATCGACTACCAGCAGCGCGACACCGTGCGCATCATGTATGTGCATGTGCCGTCGGCCTGGATGTCGATGTTCGTCTATTCCGGCATGGCGCTGGCGTCGGCCATCTCGCTGGTGTGGAAGCACCCGCTTGCCGACCTCGCCGCCAAGGCTTCGGCCCCGCTCGGCGCCGGCTTCACCCTGGTTGCGCTCGTCTCGGGCGCGCTGTGGGGCCAGCCGACGTGGGGCACCTGGT
>CAXNFA010000352.1:0-3185 GCA_964201105.1 Alphaproteobacteria bacterium
CTGTGATGTTTGTTTTCTTTTTTAATGAAGACAGTCCTCAAAACCGACCCCCGTTTGGGCCTTTCTTCGCGTCCAAGATCATTACCGCGATAGAGCGAATGAATCCTGTACCGTCTACTCGCCTGCTGTGTGGTGGTTTACTCCACAATTCGCTCGTCTATGAAACTGAAGCCGTAAGCGCGCAAGCGAGTAAGGTCTCCAGCTTTTCGTCTGGTTTGTTTGAGCGTGTTCATCATACAACGCCAAATTATGATCTCAGAAAATCGATCGTGCGCGATTTGGCAGAAACACTGAGTAGTGTTCAGTCGAGCCTAACTGAGCACGAGATCTCGAAATTGCTGGTAGACGCTAACCTGTGGGTGGTGGTGGTTCCAAGTATTACCGCTCAACAGGCGCGATGTATTGATGGGTCAAATCCCGACTTTCCCGGTTACCTAGGCTACGCGACCATTGATGCGGGAAATCCCCTCCATCGAAAATTGTTCTTGGAGTTCTTATTTGATGACAAGGCAATAGGGCCAGGAGGGCTAGCGTTTCGACGCGATCCATTTGATGAGGATGACGTTCGAGCTTCATTTGCTGCTGACTATGGGGCTATCAGCGGCTGGGCCATATATGATGCGGCTAAGTTTGACCAATTGTTCCCACCCGTATTGATTCCTGCATCTTATTCAGAGCGAGGCGCTATCAGCGCTGGGCGCACCACTGCGATGAACAAGAGCCATCGCGGGCGGATTGCTGATGAGTTGCTTTCCCTTGAATCGCAGAAGATTGCTGCGCCTATTACTTTCTCTGCGCGTAAGCCGGGGAGTGGCGTCGAATTTTCTTTTCCTCCAGAGAAGTTCACCAAATATCTGTTGGATGAGAGCCATCCCAAAGGCGGGTCGAAGGCTAAATTTTTCTCGCAGGTGCTCGGTATCGTGGTCGAAGACTGGCGCTATCTTGCTGACCAGATACTTCAAGGCATGAAGAATGCTGAACTATACAGACTAGAAGTTTCCACTCATGGAGAGTCTCATGGTGCCCTCGTGCTAGTGACGGGGCGCAATGCGAAACCTTCGGTCATTGAAACAGGATGGATCGTTCCCGAATCAGGTCCCGCGAGATTTATCACTGCATATCCATCGCAGATTGCCCCTTCAAAGAAGTTGCCGAGGAACTCTTCTCGTGTTCCCCATCCATCAGTGGTCGGAGTGGATAGATGGTCCGCGATTCACGAAATTGCGCATGACAGTGGATTGGCGGCAGCGGGGCGTACAATCCCTACGCCGATGATTTTGGAGGGCGCTACCATATGGGAAGGTGAGTGCGGCTTCGGTTGGGTGCAACTACCGGATGGTAGGTCAAGCTTTGCGCGGTGGCTCACCGGACAAAACTATGCTTGGAAGAGTCGGCCGGGAGTGCGCATTTATTCGACGGCAAAAACTCAATCAGTCATGAAGCATGAGGCGTATGCTCAGGCTTATGCCGAAGTGCTGCGTAGCAATGGTTTCGAGTGTGTGGTCGGCAGTCGTCTTGACTAAGTGACAGAAACTATCGCACGCACTCAAGTCGCCCTGCGGCTCCTATTTAAGCCGGAAAAACCCCACCACATCCTCCACCACCGGCGCGCCGCCAAGGACTGAGGAAAACGCGGTGATCAACCCAATGTGCCCGGCGTCGGGATAGGTGATCACCTGCACCCGGCCGCCCTTCTCGCGAATGCGCGCCGCCAGCTTTTCGTGGTTGAAGGCACCCACGGTGGAATCCTTGTCGCCATGCAGCAGCAGCATGGGCGGCTCGCGGCCGTCGATGAAGCTGGGCACCTGCATCTGCGCATAGCGGTCGGGCGGGCCGAACATGTCCTGAAGGTCGGGCTCGCCGGGCGTGAAGGCATAGGGCCCCGCCAGCCCGGCAAAGGCGCGGATCACGCTCGCTGCATCCTTGCCCTGCGCGGCGAGGAAGCGTTCGTCCGCCGCCAGCAGCGCGGCGATGTGGGCGCCGGAGGAATGGCCGGCGAGGAAGATGCGGTCGCGCCGCCCGCCATGCCCGGCGATGTGGTCGTCCACCCAGGCCACGGCGCGGGCGCCGTCTTCCACAAAGGTGGGGAAGCGCACGGCGGGATAGTGGCGCGTGTCGGGAATCACCACGATGAAGCCGCGCTTCGCCAGCGCCGCGCCGACGAAGCGGAAATCCTCCTTCTGCCCTGTGGTCCAGCGCCCGCCATAGAAGAAGACGATGACGTCCCTTGGCATGTCGCGCGCTTCGCCCGTGGCCTCGCCGGGGATGTAGATGTCGAGCCGCTGCATCGGGTCGGGGCCATAGGCGGCCTCGACAATTTCATGGCCGCCCGCCAGCCGCGCGGGCAGGTTGATCAGCGTCGTGCCGCCCTGCATGCAGGCGGAGAGGAAAGGGGCGAGAATCACCAGGAGCACCACGCGCGAGAGGAACCGGCCAGCCAGGGCAATCATGGGGAACACTTTTCCGAACAAGCCGGCGCGCCGGCACAATGATTTCACAAACAGGAAAAACGCGCTGCCGTTCCTCGTGGCCGCGCGCCGGCACGGGCGCCGGGGCGGCCCCGGCACCCGGTCACAAGGCCGTTTGATCTACCCCACGCCCGGCCTTATGGTTTCGCCCCAATGGCGCCGGGCGGGCGGGGAACACATCGCGCCCCGGGGCCGGTGACACAGGGTTTCAGGGAGAAGAGCAGCATGTTCAATCACATCATGGTCGGGTCGAGCGATATCGAACGCTCAAAGAAGTTCTACGATGCCGTGCTCGGCGTCATCGGCGCGCCGGAGGGCGTGTCCAACACGGCGCCCACCGGTCATGTCCGCGTCGCCTGGCGCCACAACGGCGGCGCCTTCATGGTCAGCCAGCCGATCAACGACAAGCCGGCGAGCTATTCCAACGGCGGCACCATCGCCTTCAAATGTGCGACGCCGGAACAGGTCAAGCAGTTCCATGACATCGGGGTGAAGATGGGCGGCACCAGCTGCGAAGACCCGCCGGGCCCGCGCGGCACGGCCGGCGTGCATCTCTCCTATGTTCGCGACCCCGACGGCCACAAGCTCTGCGCGCTCTACCGCCCCGCAGTCTGAAGTCCGGTCTTAACTCAACGCCAGAATCGGCCCGTCGAGCAGCGCCATCAGGTCGCCGAAATGGCCGCCTGATCGCGCCGGCTCGTTCGGGGCCGAGGTGAT
>CAXNFA010000353.1:0-3180 GCA_964201105.1 Alphaproteobacteria bacterium
GCGATGGTGGCCAAAGGCAAAGGCATTCTGGCAGCCGACGAAAGCACGGGCACGATTGCCAAGCGCCTGGAGAGCATCAAGGTCGAAAACACGGAAGCCAACCGCCAGGCCTATCGCGACCTGCTGTTCACCGCCGCCGGCGGCGCCAAGTATGTCAGCGGCGTCATCCTGTATGAGGAGACGCTGAAGCAGAAGGCGCTGAACGGCACGCCGTTTCCCAAGCTGCTGCAGGACCAGGGCATCCTGCCGGGCATCAAGGTCGACAAGGGCGTGAAGCCGCTGGCCGGCGCCTCCGACTATCCGGTCACCGAGGGCCTCGACGGGTTGCGCGAACGCTTCGCCGAATATGCGAAGCTGGGCGCGAAATTCGCCAAGTGGCGCGCCGTCATCAAGATCGTCAACGGCACCACGAGCGATGCCGCGATCCACGCCAATGCCCATGCGCTGGCGCGCTATGCCGCCCTGTCGCAGGAGGCCGGCATCGTGCCGATCGTCGAGCCCGAGGTGCTGATGGACAGCGACCACAGCATCGAGGCCTGCGAGGACGTGACGGGCCGCACCCTGCGCGACGTCTTTGCCGAACTCGCGAGCCAGAATGTCCGCCTCGAAGGCATCGTGCTGAAACCCAACATGATCGTGTCGGGCGAGAAGAACCAGCGCCAGGCCGGCATCGACGAAGTGGCCGAGCGCACCTTGCGCGTGCTGAAGCGTTACGTGCCGGCGGCCGTGCCGGGCATCGCCTTCCTGTCCGGCGGCCAGAGCGAGGAGCTTGCCACCGCGCATCTCAACGCGATGAACAAGGGCCCCCTGCCCTGGGGCCTCACCTTCTCCTATGGCCGCGCCCTGCAGCAGAGCGCGCTGCAGGCCTGGGGCGGCAAGACCGAGAATGTGGCGAAGGCCCAGAAGGCCTTTGTCCACCGCGCGAAGATGAACAGCCTCGCCTGCACTGGCCAGTATTCCGCCACCACGGAAAAAGAGCTGGCGGCCTAGGTGGCCGCCGAGTCCTGCCGCCTCTACCTGATCACGCCGCCGCGCATTGACCTGCGCGCCTTTCCCACCGCCTTTGCCAAGGCGCTGGATGGCGGCGATGTCGCCTGCGTGCAGCTGCGGCTCAAGGATGTGCCGGACGACGAGGTGCGGCGTGCCGCCGACGCGCTGCTGCCCATCGCGCGCGAACGCGGCGTTGCCTTCCTGATCAACGACCGTCCCGACCTCGCCGCCGCCACCGATGCCGATGGCGTCCATGTCGGCCAGGAAGACGCAACTTACGCCGAGGCGCGGCGCCTGCTGGGGCCCGACCGCATGATCGGCGTGACCTGCCACGATTCCCGCCACCTCGCGATGGAAGCGGCGGAAGCGGGCGCGGATTACGTCGCCTTTGGTGCCTTCTTCCCCACCGGCACCAAGGCCGCGAAGTCAAAAGCCGAGCCCGACATCCTGGAATGGTGGTCAGAGCTTTTCGTCATACCGGCGGTCGCCATCGGCGGCATCACGGCGCAGAATTGCGGCGACCTTGTCCGCGCCGGCGCCGACTTCCTCGCCGTCATCTCCGCCGTGTGGGATCATCCGGCCGGGCCTGCGGCGGCCGTGCAGGCCTTCAACAAGGCGATCGACGCCGCGAAGAAATAGCTGGCGCTCGATCGCGCGCCGCTTCAGGGGCGGGGATATGCAGCAGCAGCTTTCGGTCATCACCATCGGCATTGCCGACCTCGCACGTTCAAAGCGCTTCTACGCGCAGGGCTTCGGCTGGACGCCGGTGTTCGAGAATGACGAGATCGTCTTCTACCAGATGAACGGCTTCGTGCTGGGCACGTGGGCGCAGGCGAAGCTGGAAGAAGACATGCAGCGCCCCGGCCTGCAAACCCCCGGCGCCTTCTCCCTCGCGCACAACGTCCGCGCGAAGGAAGACGTGCAGCCCCTGCTCGATGCATTGGTTGCGGCGGGCGGCACGCTGCTGCGTGGCCATCGGGCGTCCTATGGTGGCTTTTCCGGCTATGTCGCCGATCCCGACGGCCATGCCTGGGAAGTCGCCTTCAACGCGCAATGGCCGATCAGCCCGGAAGGCTATGTCACCTTCGGCGTCTGAGCGGCATCACCCCCCGCCAGCGTCCACACGCTGACGCTGGCGGCGCGGCCACGAACTGAAATGGTGCCGACCGGTAGAAGGCCGGGCTTGTCGCGCGCCGCAGTCACGCTGGCTTCGGCGATCAGCACCCGGGTGCCGGTTTCCTTGTTCGCCTGTTCCAGCCGCGCGGCGACGTTCACTGCATCGCCATAGACGGTGTAGCTCTGCCGGCCGCGTCCGCCCGCCGACCCGGCCGCGACCGGGCCGGTGTTGACGCCGATGCGGATGGTAAAGCGCTGGCCGTCGAAACTCTGACCGGCGGTCAGATGCAGCAGGTCGCGCGCGGCGCGGATGGCGGCGCCGGCATGGTCGTCAAGGTCGAGCGGCACGTTGAACACGGCGAGCAGCGCATCGCCCTGCAGGTTCACCACCACGCCGCCGTGGCGGGCGAGCACTTCCGTGGCGGCGTCGAAGAAGCCGTTGAGCGTGGTGATGACCGCTTCGGGGGCGCGGTCCTCCGCAAAGGTGGAAAAGCCCTGGATGTCGAGGAACAGCACGCTCGCCTCGCGCCGCACCGGCGCAAGAGCGGCGCGGTTCTTCACCAGCGCCTGCACCACGGCTTCCGGCACATACTGGCTGAAGGCGCGGGTGACAAAGGCGCGCTCCTCCTGCGTCGCCGCAAGGTCGCGCACCACGCGCCGCGCGCGCGACACGGAAATGGCGAGAAGGGCGGCCAGGCCCATGACGATCGCCGTCTCCTCGATGCGGCTGCCGCGCCCCGTGAAGTCGGGATCCATGAAGACGCCGAGATATTCTCCCGGCGCGGGGGCGCCGGGAATGTCGCTCCACGTCACCCGCCGCGCCATGCCGGCGACGACATAAAGCCACGCGCCCCACCAGGCCGCGGCGATCATGCCACCCGCCCACAGGATCAGCCCGGGCTGCAGGGTGAGCACCGCCGCGCCCAGGATAAGGAGGAAATAGTGAATGCCATAGACGCGGAAGGCGAAGATCTGCGGCACGTCGCCGCCCTGCGTCAGCGGCACGAAGGCGAAGACGCAGGCCACGGCCGCGATGTCGATGCTGAAGAAGGCCCAGGTCCACCAGCGGCGATA
>CAXNFA010000354.1:0-3176 GCA_964201105.1 Alphaproteobacteria bacterium
CGCGTCATAGATCGGAAGCACGGCGCCGCCCGGATAGCCAAACACGAACTCGACGCCCTGATCCGCCAAGGCTTTGACGATCATTTCGGCACCGGTCATCTGGGTCTCGGACATGGCACTACCTTCCTTCCAACACGCGGGACATACCCCCTGTGGATATGTCCTGCAACACGGCGAAGCGTCCTCCTCTGGCCCGCCGCGGACGGCTGGCCCTGTTCGGACATCCTTTTGGGACTGATTTGGGGCCTTTTTCGCCAAAAGGCCTGCATTCCTCGCGGAACGGGGCGGAACCTACCGGCTCACCCCCGCTGCGTCAACCACCTTTGACTAATCTTCGCAATAATTTGCTCTATTAAACTTTCGCCTTGTTGCGAAATGAAGTCCCATTGAGACATTTGATTGCGCATCCAGGTCATCTGCCGCTTGGCCAGCTGCCGCGTCGCCGCCTGGCCGGCCGCAATTGCGGTGTCCAAATCCGCCTCGCCTCTAATATGGGTGGCGAGCTCACGAAAGCCCACCGCGCGCATCGCGGGCAGGTCCGGGTCCAGGTTTCGCGCCAGAAGGGCTGCCGCCTCGTCCAGCGCACCGACGGCCAGCATGGCCGTGAAGCGGGCGTCGATGCGGGCATGCAGGGCCGCCCGCTCTGGCAGCAGGACGAAGCGCAGCGTTTCCGCCGCCAACCCTTCGCCAGGCTCGCGCTGCCAGTCGGCAAGCGAACGGCCGGTTGCCGCGATCACCTCCCAGGCGCGGATCAGGCGCTGGCTGTCGCCGGGCTGCAACCGGGCCGCCATGTCCGGGTCGCGGGCGGCCAGTTCGGCATGGAAGGCCGCCCCGCCCAGCCCGGCATGGCGGTCACGCGCCGCCGCGCGAACGGCGTCGGGAATGTCGGGAATCGGCGACAGGCCGTCGAGCAGCGCGCGGAAATAGAGGCCGGTGCCGCCGACCACGACAGGCCAGCGCCCGTTTGCCCAGGCCTGCTCCAGCGCATCCACCGCCAGCGCGCGCCAGCGCATGACCGATGAGGCCTCCTCCGCGCCGATGACGCCATACAGCCGGTGCGGATGGCGCGCTTCTTCTGCCGTCGAAGGCCGCGCCGTCAGGATGTGCAGGTCGCGATAGACCTGCATGCTGTCGGCATTGATGATGGTCGCCCCGCCACGGGCTTCAAGGCGGTCAGCGAGCCGCAGCGCCAGCGCCGACTTGCCGCTGGCCGTGGGTCCGGCTATCAGGATCGCCCGTTTCATGCGGGGCAGGCTTATCACCGCCCTGCACCCATCCGCCAGAGCGCCCGCCCAGAGGCTCCGCCATGACCGCCGTCCTGACCCTGATCGCGAGCGCCACCACGACCCTGCAGCCAGGCGACCTCGACCGCGCCGCCGCGGCACTGGGCGCCCCGTCCGGCGCGCCGGACTGGCTCGCCCCCGGCCGCGCCGTCGACATCCCGACCACCGCAGCGCCCGGCAGGGAGCGCGAAGAGCATGTCCGCACGGCGCTGATGGGCCGCCCCATTGACGTGGCCTTGCTGCCGCTCGAGGGCCGGCGCAAGCGGCTGCTGATCGCCGACATGGATTCGACCATGATCGGCCAGGAATGCATCGACGAGCTGGCCGACCTGGTCGGCAAGCGCGCTGTCGTCTCCGCCATCACTGAACGCGCGATGCGCGGCGAACTCGACTTTCCGTCCGCGCTGCGCGAACGCGCGGCGATGCTGCGCGGCCTGACGCTCGACCGCCTGCGCGACACCTATGAGCAGCGCATCACCCTGAATCCCGGCGCGCGCGAACTGGTGATGACGATGCGCCGGCACGGCGCCTTCACCGCGCTCGTCTCCGGCGGCTTCACCTATTTCACCGGCAAGGTGCGCGAAGCGACCGGCTTCGACCACGACCAGGCCAACATCCTGGAAACCGAGGACGATGCGCTGACCGGCATCGTGCGCGAGCCGATCCTGGGTCAGGACGCCAAGCGGGAGGCGCTCGAACGCCTCGCCGGCGAACGCGGCATCGACCTGTCGGCAACGCTCGCCATCGGCGACGGCGCCAACGACCTTGCCATGATCGGCATTGCAGGCCTGGGCGTCGCCTTCCACGCCAAGCCGAAAGTTGCGGAAGCCGCGCGCGTGCGCATCGACCATGGCGACCTGACGGCACTGCTCTATCTGCAGGGGTACCGACAGAGCGAGTTCAGCGCATAAAAAAAGGGGCGCCGAAGCGCCCCTTTTGTTCCGCGTTTGACCTTCAGCCGAGCCGCAGCGCGACGAAGCGAAGTTCGCCGCCGCGTTCGACCAGCAGCAGGACCGACTTGCGGCCCGACTTGCGCACGGCCTCGATCTTGGCCGCCACCTCGCCCGGCGACTTCACCTCTTCCTGGCTCACCTCGACGACGATGTCGCCGGGGCGGATGCCGCGTTCAGCCGCCGCGCTGTCGCCCGCCACCTCGGTGATGGCGACGCCCTTGGAGGCCTCGCCGATCTCGAACTGGCGGCGGATCTCCGGCGTAATCGGCGTCAGCTTCATGCCGAGCACGGTTTCGCCCGCCACCGGCCCGCCGCCACCCGGCGCCGAGGGCGTGGTCAGCGAGGCGGCTTCGGTCTCGTCGAGTTCGCCGACCTTGATCTTGACGGTCTTCGCCTGGCCCTTGCGCCAGACCTTGACGTCGACTTCCTTGTTGATCGGCGTCTCGGCCACCAGGCGCGGCAGCGCGCGCATGTCGGTGACCGGCTTGTTGTCGAAGTCGGTGACGACATCGCCCTGTTCGACACCGCCCTTTTCGGCCGGGCCGCCTTCGGTGACCTTGGAGACGAGCGCGCCGCGCGCGCGATCAAGGCCGAGGCCTTCGGCGATTTCGTCCGTCACCGTCTGGATCTGGACGCCGAGCCAGCCGCGCCGCGTGCGGCCGAATTCGAGCAGCTGCTCCACCGTCGGCCGCGCCAGGTTGGCGGGCACCGAGAAGCCGATGCCGACCGAGCCGCCCGAGGGCGAGAAGATGGCCGTGTTGATGCCGACCACCTCGCCATCGAGGTTGAACAGCGGGCCGCCCGAGTTGCCGCGATTGATCGAGGCATCGGTCTGGATGAAGTTGTCATAAGGGCCGGCGTTGATGTTGCGGCCGCGCGCCGAGATGATGCCGGCGGTGACCGAGCCGCCCAGGCCGAACGGGTTGCCGATGGCCAGCAC
>CAXNFA010000355.1:0-3172 GCA_964201105.1 Alphaproteobacteria bacterium
AAGGCGAAGAAAGATCTTAACGACGGGGTTCTGACCTTCCCCTTCTTCACCATCGAGAATGTCGACATTGTCGATGCCCGTCACATCGTGGTCGGCAACGACAACAACCTGCCCTTCTCGTCGAGCCGCGATCCGGCCAAGGCCGATGACAACGAACTCGTTCTGCTCGAGGTGGAGGCTTTCCTCAAGGCGAAGTAACCGCGGCACGTGTCAGAGTGGAAACGGGGGCGTTCACAGGCGCCCCCGTTTCAGTTTCAGACGGGTCTACTGAACCCTGATCTTGGCGTCCTGGATCACCTTGGGCCAGCGCGCCTGGCCCTCCTTGGTCAGTTGCACCATTTCCTCGACATTGCCCTTCATCGGCGTGAAGCCGTTGTCGGCGAGCCGCTTGGTGACTTCGGGATCGGCCAGAGCCTTGGCGAGCGCATCATTCCATCCCTTGATCACCTCGGGTGCGGTGCCAGCCGGTGCGCTCAAGGCGAACCAGCTCTGGGCCATCAGGCCCGGCACCGAATCGTTCAGGTAGGGAAGGCCGGGGTAGAGGGCCACCGGGTTGGGGCTCGCCAGCGCCAGCGGCTTCAGCTTCTTCTCCGCGATGGCGCCGACGAAGTCGGGCAGCGGGCCGATCTGGAGATCGACGCGCCCGGCCATCAGGTCCGCCATGGCTGGCGCGCCACCGCGATAGGGCACATGCAGGAGATCGGTGCCGGAGACGAGGTTGATATACTCGCCACCGATATGACCAATGGATCCGACGCCGCCGGACGCGAAGGTCATCTTGCCGGGGTTTGCCTTGGCGCGGGCCAGCATTTCCTGCACGGAGTTAAACGGCGCGGCCTGGTAGGTGACGAGAAGCTGCGGGATGTCAGCCATCACCCCGATCGGCATCAGCTCCTTGTGAATGTCGATCGGCAGCGTGTTGCCCGGCAGATAGGGCGCGACGGTCAGCATGCTCATCGTGACAAACACGGCGGTGTGTCCGTCTGGTTTTGCCTTGGCGGCCTGCTCGGCGGCGATGAAGCCGTTGGCGCCGGCGGGGTTCTCCACGATGATCTTCTTGCCGAACTGCTTTTCAAGACCGCTGGCTACGATGCGGGTCAGCGTGTCGCCGCCTGCCCCGGGGGTGAAGCCGCACAGGATCTTAATGTCCTGAGTGGGTTTCCATTGCGCCTGTGCCTGACCTGCGGCAAACGCCAGCAGGCCAGCTGCAACCACGACTTTTGTTACGGCTTTCAACATGAACGACCTCCCTCAACATTGCGGATTGGATCAACCACCGACCACGCCCGTCTCAATTTTCTATACGCTACTCCTGCAGTGCTTCGTCGCGCCGCTTGCGCAGGCTGGGACTCGCCACGGCGATCACGGCGACAGCCGTCATCACCAGCAAGGCGGCGCTGATCGGCTGCGTCAGGAAGACGGTGAAGTCGCCGCGCGCGATCAGCAACGCGCGGCGGAAATATTCTTCCATCAGCGGTCCAAGGATCAGTCCGAGCAACAGTGGCGCAGGCTCGCAATCCAGCTTGGCGAAGATGTAGCCGGCCACGCCGAACACGGCCATCAGGTAGATGTCGAAGGTGAGGCCGTTGATGGTGAAGACGCCAATCGCGCAGAAGACCAGGATCGCAGGATAAAGAAAGCGATAGGGCAGGCGAACGAGCTGGACCCAGATACCGACGAGCGGCAGGTTGAGCACCAGCAGCATCACGTTGCCGATCCACATCGACGCGATCAGCCCGAAGAACAATTCCGGCTGCTTCGTCATCACGCCGGGACCGGGCTGGATTCCCTGGATGATCATCGCGCCGGCCATCAGCGCCATGATGGCGTTTGACGGGATGCCCAATGTCAACAGGGGGATGAATGATGTCTGCGCCCCGGCATTGTTCGCCGCTTCCGGTGCCGCCACGCCTTCGATCGCCCCGTGCCCGAAGCGCGAGGGATCGCGGGCAATCTTCTTCTCGAGCGTATAGGCGGCGAAGGACGACAGCAGCGCGCCGCCGCCCGGCAGCACGCCCAGGACGCTGCCAAGGGCGGTGCCGCGAAGGATGGGCGGGATCATTGCACGCAGGTCGGCGCGCGACGGCATCAATGAGGTAACGCGCGCGAACAGGGCGGAAGTGCCGCCCGCCTGGTTTTGCAGGTTCTGGATGATTTCAGCGAGGCCGAACATCCCCATGGCGACGGCCACCAGGCTCACGCCGCCAGCGAGCTCGCCAAAACCGAAGACGAATCGCCGGGCGCCCGAATTCACGTCGGTCCCCACGAGGCCTATGATGAGGCCCAGGAGCACCATCGCGAAGGCCTTGATCAGCGATCCGCGTGCAAGCACGACGGAACCCACCAGCCCCAGCACCATCAGCGAGAAATATTCCGGCGCGCCAAAGGAGAGGGAAACGTCGGCGAGATATGGCGCGGCAACAGCAATCAGCAGTGTTGCAACCGTGCCGGCAAAGAAGGAGCCGAGCGCCGCCGTGGTCAGGGCCACGCCGCCGCGCCCCTGGCGCGCCATCTGGTAACCGTCGATCGTGGTGACGACAGAGGACGACTCGCCTGGCAGGTTGACAAGGATGGCAGTTGTCGAGCCGCCATACTGGGCGCCGTAATAGATACCCGCCATCATGATCAGCGCCGGCGCCGGACCGAGCGAGAAGGTGGCGGGCAGCAGCATGGCGATCGTGGCGGCCGGCCCGATGCCCGGCAGCACGCCGACCAGCGTTCCCAGAAGGCAGCCAATGAAGCAATAGGCCAGGTTTTCCAGGCTGACGGCGGTTGACAGGCCCAGCCCGAGATTGTGAAGCAGGTCCATTCAGCCCGCCCTGAACCAGTCGCCGACGAGGGGGAAGGGCTGGTCCAGCCCGACAACGAAGACAAGCACGCAGCCCGCGGCAAGCCCCATCGCCAGCAGCAACGCGGGCAGCGGCCGGGATTGGGAACTGCCAGCAGCACCGATCAGCACGACGGCAATGACCGCCACCACCAGCCCGGCGGGACGCAGCAGCAGCGCGAAGGCGATCGCCGCGAAGATGACCATCGCCAGAGGCCGCAGAGCAATGCCGTCCATGGCTTCGCGGCTGCCGAACAGGCTTCGCACGACCAGCACCATGGCTAGGATTGCCAGTCCCCAGGCCAGCAAGGTCGGGAAATAGCCCGGCCCCATGCGGCGGGCGCT
>CAXNFA010000356.1:0-3161 GCA_964201105.1 Alphaproteobacteria bacterium
GAAAGTCGGCGCGGCGTTGCAGCCTTAGACATAAGTATCCCCTATCCCTAGGCCCGCGTGGCCTTCTTGTCGGCCGTATGGCCGGTGAAGGTACGCGTCGGCGAGAACTCGCCAAACTTGTGGCCCACCATGCCCTCGGTGACGAGGACAGGAATGAATTTCTTGCCGTTGTAGACCCCGAAGGTGAGGCCAACGAACTGCGGCAGGATGGTCGAACGACGCGACCATGTCTTGATGACTTCCTTGCGGCCGGATTCGCGCGAGACTTCGGCCTTTTTGAGCAGGAAGCCGTCGACGAACGGACCTTTCCAGATGGAACGTGCCACGTCTTATTCTCCTAAGACTGCTTGTGCCGGCGACGCACGATGAGCTTGCCAGAGGGCTTGCGGTTGGACCGCGTCTTCTTGCCCTTCGTCGGCTTGCCCCAAGGCGTGACCGGGTGACGGCCGCCGGAGGTCCGGCCTTCGCCACCACCATGCGGGTGATCGATCGGGTTCATGGCCACGCCGCGAACGTGCGGGCGGCGGCCCTTCCAGCGATTGCGGCCAGCGTGGCCGATCTTGACGTTCTGGTTGTCCGGGTTGGACACCGCGCCAATCGTCGCCATGCATTCGGCACGCACCATGCGCTGTTCGCCCGAAGACAGGCGCAGCAGGGCATAGCCCGCGTCCTTGCCGACGAGCTGGGCATAGGTGCCGGCCGAGCGGGCGATCTGGCCGCCGCGGCCCGGGCGCATTTCGATGTTGTGGATGATCGTGCCGACCGGGATATCGCGCATAGGCATCGCATTGCCCGGCTTGATGTCCATCTTGTCGCCCGATTCCACCTTGTCGCCAGCCTTCAGGCGCTGCGGCGCGAGGATGTAGGCGAGTTCGCCGTCCTCATACTTCACCAGCGCGATGAAGGCGGTGCGGTTCGGATCGTATTCCAGCCGTTCGACGGTGGCGCGACCCTGCTTCTTGCGCTTGAAGTCGACCAGGCGATGGCGCTGCTTGTGACCGCCGCCGATGTTGCGCGAGGTCATGCGGCCGAGATTGTTGCGGCCACCCGTCTTGCGCTTGCCTTCGGTCAGCGTCTTGACCGGCTCGCCCTTCCACAGGTCCGAACGATCGATCAGCACGGTCCCGCGGCGGGACGGCGTTGTCGGCTTGAATGTTTTAAGTGCCATGGCGTCAGATTCCCGTGGTCACGTCGATCGAATGCCCGGCTTCGAGCGTCACGATCGCTTTCTTGACTTCGTTGCGGCGGCCAAGCGTGCCCTTGAAGCGCTTCTCTTTGCCTTCCTGGCGCAGCGTGTTGACGGCCTTCACCTTGACCTTGAACAGGGTCTCGATGGCGGTCTTGATCTCAGGCTTGGAGGCATCGACGGCGACCTTGAAGGTCACCTGGTTGTGCTCCGAACCCATCGTCGCCTTTTCGGTGATGACGGGGCCGCGCACGATCTCGTAGATGCGCTCGCGGGAGACGACAGCGCCCTTCATTTCAGCCTCGCTTCGAGATGCTCGATCGCCGCCTTGGTGAGCGCGAGCGTGTCGTGCCGCAGGATGTCGTACACGTTGACGCCCTGCTGCGGCAGGATGTCGAAACCATGCAGGTTGCGCGCGGCGCGCAGGAAATTCACATCGACCGCCGGACCATCGATCACCAGCGCCGACTTCCAGCCGAGCGTGGAGATCTTGTCGGCCAGCGTCTTGGTCTTGGATTCGGACAGCGACGCGACGTCGAGGATGACGAGCTTGCCCTCGGCCTGCTTGGCCGACAGCGCCGTCTTCAGCGCGAGCTTGCGCACCTTCTTCGGCAGGTCGAAATCATGGGCGCGCACGACCGGGCCGTGCATCGTCGCACCGCCGCGCATCTGTGGCGAACGGAGCGAACCCTGACGGGCCTGGCCGCCGCCCTTCTGCTTGAAGGGCTTCTTGCCGGTGCCGCGGACTTCGTCGATCGTCTTCACCTTGTGGGTGCCGCGCTGCCGGCGGGCGAGCTGCCAGCGCACCATGCGCTGCAGGATGTCGCCGCGCATCGGCAGGCCGAAGATCGTCTCGTTGAGCTCGATCTCGCCGGCCGCCGTGTTGTCGAGCGTCGTGACTTTCGCTTTCATGACGCTATTCCTTCTCCGCCGCAGCGGCTTCGCCGGCCGGTGCTTCGGCGCCCTTGATGGCTGCCGGGAACGGCAGTTCCAGCTTCGCCTTGCGCTTGACCGCGTCGCGAACCTGGATCCACGAACCCTTCACGCCCGGGACCGCGCCGCGGAGCATGATCAGGCCGCGTTCGGCATCGATCGCCGCCACTTCGAGGTTCTGAATGGTGACCCATTCAGCGCCCATGTGGCCGGCCATCTTCTTGCCCTTGAACACCTTGCCGGGATCCTGGCGCTGGCCGGTCGAGCCATGCGAGCGGTGCGAAATCGACACACCGTGCGTGGCACGAAGACCGTGGAAGTTGTGGCGCTTCATGACGCCAGCGAAGCCCTTGCCGAGCGAGATGCCCGTGACGTCGACCAGCTGACCGGCGACAAAGTGGGCCGCCGAGAGCTCGGCGCCGACGTCGACCAGCGCGTCTTCCGACACCCGGAACTCGACGACCTTGCGCTTGGGCTCAACGCTGGCCTTCGCGAAGTGGCCACGCATGGCCTTCGAAACATTCTTCACCTTGATGACGCCCGCGCCAAGCTGGACGGCGGAGTAGCCATCCTTTTCCTTGGTACGCTGGGCCACGACCTGGCAGCCGTCCAGTTGAAGGACGGTGACAGGAACATGAGCTCCGTCGTCGGTGAAGAGGCGGGTCATTCCCACCTTCTGTGCAAGCAATCCGGTGCGCATCTCGAGAGCCCTTAGAGCTTGATCTCAACATCGACGCCGGCCGCAAGGTCGAGCTTCATAAGAGCGTCGACGGTCTGCGGAGTCGGATCGATGATGTCGAGAAGGCGGCGATGAGTCCGGATTTCGAACTGCTCGCGCGACTTCTTGTCTACGTGCGGCGAACGGTTCACGGTGAACCGCTCGATCTTGTTGGGCAGCGGGATCGGGCCGCGGACGCGGGCCCCCGTGCGCTTCGCCGTGGTGACGATTTCACTCGTCGACTGGTCGAGCACGCGGTGGTCGAACGCCTTGAGGCGGATCCGGATATTTTGACTTTCAATCGCCAGTGTTCGTTCCTGGCCC
>CAXNFA010000357.1:0-3157 GCA_964201105.1 Alphaproteobacteria bacterium
AGCATCGTCGCCAGCCCGGCCTTCGAGCGCGACAGCCGTCCCTGCCGCGCCTTCCAGCAGACGCTGGCGATCGACGGTGGCGTGGAGCAGGCCGCCGGCACGGCCTGCCGACGTCCCGATGGCACCTGGGACGTGCAGCCCAACTAGCGAAGCACCCGCCGGATTTTCGGGCGGAAGAGAACAACGGCAGCCTTCCCTGCCGCTATCATGGCCTCCAGCATCAAAGGAGAACTCCATGACCAGCACCGCCCTGCCCGCCTGGCTGCAGCCGCTGCAGCAACGCAACCCGGATTTCGTCGCCGGCTATCTCGCCCAGCGCGACGCGATCCTGCGCGACGGCGCCATCCCGGCGAAATACAAGCTGCTGATGACGATGGTCGTCGATGCCCTGCTGACGCACAACGATGGCGTCAAGACCATTGCCGACCGCGCCCGCGCCGCTGGCGCCTCGGAAGCCGAGGTGCAGGAGGCCGTGGAAGTCGCCTATCTGTTCGGCGGAACGCCCGCGCTGGTCACGGCCTCAAACGCGTTTCGCAAGAGCAACTGATCTAGCGCTGGGCGACGGCGCCGTTGCTGTCGAGGGCCACGCGCACCGTCTGACCGCCGGCGACGGTCGCATGGGCCCACCAGGTCATCTCCTGGTCCAGCGTCAGGTTGGTCACCCCGCGATAGCCATTGGCTTCAATCCGGGCGCGGGCTTCTTCCATCGAATAGAGGGGGTGTGAGGCGACCAGGCCGGGTTCCGGCGCCTGGTAGGCGCGGTCGATATAGATGACGCCGGCCTCGGCCGCGTGGTCGTAGCTGGGCAGCAGCCGCAGATCCTCGCGCGTGGCGTTGAGGACAAGTCGGTCGCCTGCCGGGGCGATGCGGCCAGGGTCGAGGGCGACGCGGCGCGACGTGCCGAGGCCGTCTCCGACCACGATAATGACATGGCGCACCATGTTGCCTTCGTCGACCAGAACGGTCTGCACCTGTCCCAGCGTCTCGCCGTTGGGGTTCACCAATGGCATGCCCACGAGCGACTCGGCGCTGACCATGGTCTGCGCCGCCGACGGGGCAGGCTGGGCGACGACGCCAAGGGCCACCATGGTGATGGCGGCGGCTAGAAACTTCATGGCGGAACCTCTTCGCGAATATCGGGATGGACTCGCGACAAGCGCGGGCCCAACCGATTAACGCCCGCGCGGTATTTCTGTTCCGCGCCCGTGCTGGCAAGCGGGCCCGCGCCGGTAACAGGCGGCGCACAGGCAGCACGACTCCACACTTGGGTAGTGACAGCAAGCCGTGATTTCCCGCCGCGGAACAGTGGGAGGGGCGCGGCGTTTGACCAGCACGGGGATTTGACTACGGAGGTCACTATGACTGTCAAGAATTGGGCTGCAGCCGCATGTTTCGTCCTGCCACTGGCGATGGCCGGCGGTGCCCATGCGCAGATGCCAACCCAGAACGTCGATTGCGAACTCGGCCTGCGCTATGTGAGCGAACAGGTCGGCCGCCTTACCAACACGGCCGTCAAGGCCGATGTCGACAAGCTCTACCGCGAAGCACAGGTCGGCCAGAAGGCCAACGATTCAAAGATGTGCCTGGAGAAGCTTCGCCTCGCCTATCACCGGGCCAACTGGACTCCGGGTCCGAGCGGCGGCGCGGGTGACAGTCGCACCTCGTCGGAGACACCGCAGAACGAAGCCCGCCTGTTCAGCGCGATCGACACGAACAACGATCGCACGATCACGCGGGACGAATACATGAGCTATCGCAACAGCCGCTTCGACGAACGCTCCGGTCGCACGCGGGCTCAGCATGACGCCAACACTCGCGACATGTTTGCCCGCCGCGACGCAAACAACGACGGCATCATCAGTGCCGCCGAGTTCGATCGCGGCCTGCGCCGCGGTTGATTTCGCCAAGAGAAACCCCCCGAGGGAGACCTCGGGGGTTGTCTTACTGGCCTTCAATCAGCCCGCGATGCGCAGATTGTTCTGCACATGCGTAACGCCAGCGACGCCGTCCACGACATCCTCGGCCCGGCGCTTGTGCAAGCGATCGACAACCGTGCCATTCAGGGTCACCTCGCCTTCCTTCACGGCGACGGAGATTTCCCGCGCATCGACGTGATGGTCATCGGTGAGCCGCTCGTTCACGTCCTCCTCGATGCGGGCGTCCGACCGCTTGTAGGTGCTGGGCCCCTGGCCGGCATAGCGAAGTGGCGCGCGATCCTGCCGGCGCCGGTATTCCGCCTCGTTGTCGCCCATCCAGGACAGAACCTCATCCGCGCCGCGTTCGATCCATCCACGGCCATCTGATGAATCGCGAACGCCGGTCGTCTGCCAGGGTGGTGCGCCGTCTTCGTGCCAGCCCGGGGCGGCGGCTTCGCCGGGTTCCGGCCGCCCGTTCCACGCCGGATCGGCGCTGCTCTGCGGCCATTCCGAGCGATAGGGACTGCGACCATAGGCACGGTAGCGCGGATCGCCGGAATGCCAGCCCGTCGCATGCGGCGCCGAAGCCTGGCCGTGCCGGTCGTCGCCATACTCCTCGCGCGCGGGGCGGTCGGTCTCAATGCGCACGCCTTGCCGGGTGCCCTTGTTGCGTTGCTCGCTCTGCCAGTTTCCGGCCATGGAATCCTCCTGTGGTGCCGAAGCGTCTGACAGACAAATGCCCCCGGGAAATTTTGGTTCCCAAGGGGCATTCGCGGCGGCGTGTCAGGCCGGAACGGCGGGCCGGTCCACCAGCACCGATTCGTGCCAGGGAATCAGGCTGCTGCGCAGACCCAGGATGAGCAGGTAGAGCGCGAAGCCGATGATCGTCAGCTGGATAAGAACGCCGAACAGGCCGGGCGCGTTGAAGCCGTTCTGGTATTCCAGCGTGAGATAGCCAAGCCCCTTGGTGCCGCCGGCGAACTCGCCGACGATGGCGCCGATATAGGCGAGCACGACACCCACCTCGAGCCCGGCAATGATGGCGGGCATGGCGCTCGGCAGCTCCAGCATCCGCCATGTCTGCCAGCGTGACGCGTTGAGGCTCTTCATTACGTCCTTGTGGCCAAGATCGACCGACTTCACCCCAAGCAGCGTGTTGGTCAGGATGGGGAAGAAGGCCAGTACGGTGGAGACGAGAATCTTCGGCTCCGGGCCGAAGCCGAACCACAGGATGAACAGCG
>CAXNFA010000358.1:0-3148 GCA_964201105.1 Alphaproteobacteria bacterium
GCCTGTCGACCAACAGCACGGTGGAATTCCGCGAGGAAAGCTTCCGCAACGATTCCAACCGGCCAACGGCATCGCAGCAGTCCGGCGAAGAGACGTCCCTGCGCCTGACCACAAGCTACCTGCTGAACGAACGAACGCAATTGCTCGGACAGCTTGGCGTTCTGAACCAGAACGCCAGGACGAAGTTCAATGCCTATGGCGAAAAGATGATCGGCGGCGGTGTTGCCCGAGTCGTGCCGCTGGACGGCATCTGGGAAAAGCCGGTGACCGTTGCGCTGACGGGCCAACGTGTGATCTCCGATTATCGCGGGCCCAATTCGGCGGTCGATCCGAACAACACGCGCTTTGACAAGGAATGGCGCCTGACCCTGATCGGCAGCCTGCCGCTGGGTGAGGACTGGACGGCCATCGGAAACGTCCAACGCAACATCGTCGATTCGAACCAGCCGAATTTCGAATACAACGCGACGTCGGTGTCGGTCGGCCTGCAATACCAGTTTTAATTGATCCGGCCATTGGCCGGCCCCCGGGGGTTCTGTCCATGTCTCTGCGTGACCTTCTTCTGACGGCAGTCAGTGGCGCCGCGCTGCTGTCGGCGGCATCCTTTCAGCGCAGGCTCAAAACCAGCAGATTGGCGTGACGGCGGCGGTGAATCCGGCGGCTGAGGGGCGTCCGCCTGCGACGGCGCCGCGCGAGCTGCGGGTTGGCGTCAACGTGGTGGCGAACGAGCGCATCGTGACCACCGAGGGCGGCCAGGCGCAGATGCTGTTCCTGGACGAATCGGCCTTCTCGATCGGCCCCAACTCGGATGTCGTGCTGGACGAGTTCGTCTATGACGCGAATGCGGGCACGGGCAAGATCGCGCTGTCGGCGACCAAGGGCGTGTTCCGGGTGGTCGGCGGCAAGATCAGCAAGAACACGCCGGTGGAGCTGAAGACGCCGACGGCGACGATCGGCATCCGCGGCGGCATCGCGCTGGTGAACGTGGCGCCGAACGGGTCGACGCAGGCGACCTTCCTGTTCGGCGCCCAGATGACGGTGTCGACGCCGGGGGGCACGCAGACGGTGCAGCGCCCGGGCTACACGGTGACGGCAAACACGCCGGGCGGTGCGCCGAGCGCGCCGGTGCAGGCGACGACGGCGCAGCTGACGGGCACGGTGACGGCGCTGGAAGGCCAGGCGCCGCCGCCGCCAGGCGCGGGTCCGGCCGGTGGTGGCCAGGCGCCCAGCGACAACCGGGTGCAGCAGACGCAGCTGACGCAGCTTGGCTCCTCCAACGCGCCGCAGTCGGTGGCGCCGCCGGGCCCCGGCGCGCCGCCGCCACCGCCACCGCCGGGACCGCCCAATGCTGCAGCCGACACGACGACGCAGGCCCAGCAGAACCAGAATCAAAGCCAGAACCTTGGCCTGAGCTTTGCCGGCACGTATTCCGGCCGCTTCCGCGCAGCCCCCTACTACATCACGAGCACTTTCGTGAATACGACGGGCGTGGTCACCGCCAATTCCAGCAATACCTTGGGCTTCACCGGCGGCACGATCAGCAATGGCGTACTGCGGGCCAACCTGGTGTCCGGCAGCAGTTCCTCCTCATCCACCACTCCGATTGTCGTGCCTATTTCTACGACGGGCCTCTTCAACTTCACGACGGGCGCCGATACGCCGTTCAATGAAGTCTCGGGAACCGGCTTTGTGGATGCGCTCGGGAAGTTCTTCTTCTACGAATTCTCGAACGGCACCAACCGCGCCCTGCTGTTCGGTGGTCATCCGATCGACACCACCTTTGCCACCAGCCAGTCCGGATTCAACGTCCAAGCCTACAGCCTGCGCACCGACTTCCTGAACAGCAACAGTTCCGCCATTCCCTTCCTGTCCGATTTCTCGGGCGGCAACATTTCCGGCGCGACAATCTCGCCCTTCTACCGGGCACGTCGTCCTTCTACCGCATCCAATGCCTCATCCCAGTTTCTCCAGGCGAGCATTGCCATCACCGGCCAGGGAAGCGCCCAAAAATCCGTCATCGTGGGCGCAACAGGCTCCACCTTTGTCAATGACAGCAGCCAACTCACGATTGCTGGCGGCGAGCGCAGCTCGGCGCGGCTTTCCGCCACCGGCGTGACCGTGCGCACCAGTTCCGCAGTCTCCTCCGTTCCTGATTCGGCCGGCGCCTCGCTGTTCGGCACGGGCCAGACGGTGGAGTATTTCGTCCTCAACCAGGACAATTATCCGCCGGGCTCCGGCACGCTCGTTCCCAACCTCGGCTTCCAGGCGTCCCACGACAACCTGCCGGGCTCTGGCTACGCCTTCGATCATGTCGCTTCGCGCACAACCACGCCGAGCGGCATCGGCACCACGCGCACCACCCGCACATTAAATGGCTATGTGGGCGGGCTGTTCGAGCGAAACACCAGCGGCTTCCCGGCGACAATCCTGCAGAATGAAACCGGCAGCCCGACCGACGTCGTCATCATGACTGACGCCGCCACCAACCGGATGGGCGCCGGCTTCAACACCTCGGCGGTCTCCGGACCGACCACCAACTACGACCTCAGCTTTGGTAGCCTGACCGGTGGCAATGCCGGACGCGGCGCCTTCATCGACGACAACGTCTTCGCCGCCCAGGAGAACCAGGCGGTCGACCAGCTTGTCAATGGCCAGACGGCAACCGCACGCCTTCTCATGGTGAACAGCGAAGTGGCCAGCGAAACAGATTTCCTTCCATCGGGGGTCAGCTTCTGCAGCTGCCAGTATTCCGAATGGGGCTACTGGATCGCCGACATCGCCGGTTCCGCAGGACGCGACCGCGTCCATCTCGGCACCTGGGTTGCCGGCGTGCTGCCAAGCCTTCCCGACATTCCGCTCACGGGCACGGCGACCTATAACGGTCATATCAATGGCTCGGTGGTCAGCGCGTCGGCTAAGTACCAGGCCGTCGGCACATTCCAGAACACTTGGAATTTCGCCAACAACACCGGAAATATCGCCATCACCAACTTCGATGGCGTGAATTTCAGCGGCAGCGCGTCAGCGTCCAACCGCCGCGACTTCTCCGGCAGCTTCAGCGCTTCCGCGGGCGGCGGCGTTCGCAACGGCCAGTTGAAGGGCTCATTCTTCTCGGGTGGTGGCGATGCCGTTGCCGAGCAGGGCGGCC
>CAXNFA010000359.1:0-3145 GCA_964201105.1 Alphaproteobacteria bacterium
CACCCATGCTGCGCACCATCATCGCCGGCATGCCGATCGAACTGGTCAGGTTGGTCAAGCCGACCAGGGCGAACAGCAGGACGGGCGTCAGCAGTGACAGCAGCGCCAACGCCAATAGGACGAAGCCAACGACGGCGGAGGCAATGTTCGTCCACAGTGCGATGCGGTCCAGGCCGAGGCGCGGGGTCAGGCGGGTGGACAGGAAGCTGCCGGTGCAAAAGCCCAGTGGCAGCAAGACGAAGTAAAAGCCATAGCGGTCGGGCGTAATTGCAAAAATCTCCTCAGCCATCACCGGCGCATTGGCGATGAAGCCGAAAAACCCGATTCCCGAGAGAGCCGTGGCCAAAGCGGGAACCATGAAGCCGGGCAGTCGAAGCAGGATGGCGAAATCACGCGCCAGCGATGACACACTGCTCATTGTCGCGCGGCTTCGGTGGGTTTCTTCCAGCGGCCAGGCGATGGCCAGCAACACAACGCAACCGGCGGCGCTGAACAGGAATGGCGTCCGCCAGTTGAACCACGTCAGCAGCAGGCCCCCCAGCATTGGCGCCAGCGCCGAGAAAATAACCAGTGCGGTCGAGACATAACCGAGCGTTACCGCCGCACGGTTCGCCGGATACACGTCGCGCACCATTGCCCGCCCCAACACCATGCCGGAACAGGCGCCGATGCCCTGGATCACCCGGCCCAGCAACAGCTGCGACGAGCTGGTCGCGGCAGCGCAGGCAAGGCTGCCCAGAAGGAAAATGACCAAGCCGGCAAGCAGCGGCCCGCGGCGTCCGAAGCGATCGGATACCGGGCCGTACACGAGTTGCGCCAGCGCCACCGCCACCATGAACAGCGTGACAGACCACTGGACGGTCGGCACCGAGACCGCGAAATCGCGCGCGACGGCGGAAAGTCCGGGCAAAAGCATGTGCATGCCCAGCGGCATCACCGCCGTCAGGGCAACCAAAACCGGAATCGACGGGAGGCGGGGGGCGACCGACTTCATCTGGCGGCCAAGCTATCGGAGCGCCGACGGACAGACCAGTTGCAATGTTGTGACCCGTTCCCCCATGCTAGCCTAGCATTCGGGAGGAAAAGACCATCGTGACAGCAACCATGCGCGCCGGGATCGCCACGCCGTCCGGCCTTGCCATCGCCGACGTTCTGCGGCCGACACCCGGTGAGCACGAGATACTGGTGAAAGTCGCTGCGGCGGGCCTCAACCGCGCCGACCTCAACGCCGCGCGGGGCGCGGGAATCGCCACGTCCGCCTCATTGGCCAAGCCAATCGGCATGGAATGGGCCGGAGAAACAGTCGCCGTCGGTGTCGGTGTCCGCGACTTTGCACCAGGCGATCCTGTCATGTGCTCGGGCAGCGGCGGCTATGCGCAGTATGCCGTGGCCGACCATGGGCGCTGCTTCAAACTGCCGGCAGGTTTTGACCTTACGCAAGCAGCGGTGCTGCCCATGGCATTGCTGACCGCGCACGACGCCATCAGCACTAACGGAGGTTTCACGCGCGGCGAAAGCATTCTGGTCCACGGCGCCAGTTCCGGCGTTGGCCTGATGGCCTTGAAAATGGCCCGCTACCTTGGCGCCGCAAGCATCGTTGGCACATCGACCCACGACGGTCGCCGGGCCCGGCTGGCCGACTTTGGCGCAACTCTTGCCATCGACCCGCGCACCGAAAAGTGGCCGGAACAGGTACTGGCCGCGACCGGCGGCCGCGGCGCCGATGTAGTCATCGACCTGGTCTCCGGCGCCGGGTTCAACCAGCTGATGCAGGCGGCGGCCATTCGCGGCCGCCTGGTCAACATCGGGCGCCTCGGCGGTGTCCGTGCCGAGTTCGACTTCGACCTGCATGCGCTGCGGCGGCTGACTTACATCGGGGTCACGTTCCGCACGCGGTCGCTGGCCGAGATCCGTGAGATCAATCGCAAGGTTCAGGTCGACCTGTGGCCCGGCATCGCCGCGGGGGAACTGTCGTTGCCGGTCGATCGGACCTTTGCCCTGGCCGATGCGCCGGCCGCGCACGAGCATATGCGCGCCAACGGCCATTTCGGCAAAATCGCGCTGAAGCTCTAGCGGCGCGTTTCGAGCAGCCGGACAATCTCGGTCTGCCCTTTACGACGCGCATGTTCCAGCGCGGTGACGCCGTCGCGGTCAGCGATGTCGAGACGCGCCCCAACGGCCAGAAGCAGGCCGACAATCTCGACATGCCGTGGCCCGCCATCGCTCAGCAGCACCGCCTCCAGAAGGCACGTCCAACCGAGCCGGTTGACATGGTTGATGTCGATACCGGTGCCGAGCAGCAGCCGGACGGTTTCGACATGCCCCCGTTCGCAGGCCGGAATCAGCGCCGTGCCGCCGAAGCGGTTCAGGCTTTTCAAATCAGCGCCATGGGCCAGCGTCAGGCGGAGAATTTCGACATGACCGCTGGCGCCGGCTAGCAGGTAGGGACTGTCCTCGATGCTGTCCTTGGCGTTCACATCGGCGCCAGCCTCGATCAGCAGTCGCGCCACGCCCACATGATTGGCCCGGGTCGCGACCAGCAAGGCGGTTCGCCCCGCCACATCGCGGGCGGCCATATCGGCACCAGACTTCAGCAGACGATCCGTTTCGGCGACATCGCCCTTCACTGCCGCGGCGATCAAAGGTTGCGCCCGCGCGGTCCCCGCTGCGGACAGCAACACTGCGCCGAGCAGCAGCGCCAAAAGCCGCCTCAAGCCGGCACGATCCCGTATTCGGCTAGGTCGTTCCACACATCCTGCCGCAGGAACAAGCCGTCCTCGCCGATGGTGAAACGGTCAAGAAAACGGATATCGGCAAAGGCCGTGCCGTCCAGCCGCTCGCCCACCAGCGTGCCGCGGGCAAACACGATGGTCGCGCCACCCTCGCCGGTCGCGACGTCGAACCCTTCGTAGACTTTGGTGCAGCGGCGAAACCGCCGGGCCGCCCAGCCGACCAGATCTTCCAGCCGGGACATTGGCGGCGTGCCGGGAAAATGCATGGCAAAGGTCGGCGCCAGACATGCCTTGGCCGCCGGTAAGTCCCGGCGTTCCATGGTGCGGAGATACGAGACCACCGCCCGGGCGGCTGGGTGCGCTGCCAGATTTTCCATCCGCTTATCCTAGCATTCGCTTGACGGTCCGAGAGT
>CAXNFA010000360.1:0-3144 GCA_964201105.1 Alphaproteobacteria bacterium
AGGTTGGCGCTTGCGGTGTTGAAGCCGATGCAGCGCTGGCGCAGCGCGTCACTGATCTCCGCGCCCGGCAGTGCGGCGCGCGCCTTGTCTAGGAAGCTTTTGACGGCGGCGGGCGGCGGCGAGGTGGCGGGCATGACAGGCTCCTGCAATTCTGATCGGATGCCGTGGAGCGTAGCCAGCAACGACGCCAGCGGCAATGACCGCCTGAAGCCGGCGTGGAACCTTGCCGGACCCCTTGCGTTGACCGTGCGGGCAGCGATTGCCCCGGACCATCAGCACGGGAGATTTGACATGGCGGACAACGTGCAGCAAGGCGGCAACAACGCCCTGTATTTCATCGTCGGCGGCCTTGTGGTGTTTGCCGCCGCGGCTTTCCTGTTCTTCGGCGGTTATCTTGGCGGCGGCGACGGCCCCTCGGACACGAACATCACCATCGAGGCCCCGCGCCCGCCGGCCGCGCCCGCCCACTGACGCGGAACGCAGGCGGCGTATACAGCTCCGGTCCCGCCCCCTCAGGGCGTGGGGTTCTATCGATTCGACGTGCCGGGCTATCGCAGGCCACCTATAAAGAGCGCCTGCGATTCCCTCCGGTCCGCCCGCCGCCCCCATGAAACTTGCCGATTGGCGCCTCTCGCATCTTCCGGTGGCGGCCTTTGTCTGCCGGCGGGACGGCAAGCTGCTGGCCGCCAACGGTGCCGCGCCTTCCATTCTGGGCAATTTTGGCCTGACCAGCGGCAGGTCGCCCTTTGACCAGTTCACGTGGGACGAAGACCCCGCCAATCCGCGCCCCGGCCGCGCCCTGCTGGCGGCCGGCGTCGAGGCCGCCCTGCACAACCAGCGCATCCAGGTGCAGCGGCCGGACGGCACGCGCTATCGCATCGCCATCGGCCTGCAGCCAATCCCGAACCGGGCCGGCCGCACGGTGGCCCTGCTGTGCTGCCCCTTCACGGCGGGCGAAGACCTGTCGATGCGGCTCATGCTCGCGCGCCACGCCGCGATCATCCAGAATTCCGACGATGCCATCCTGTCCAAGGATCTGAACGGCATCATCACCAGCTGGAATCCGGGGGCAGAACGCATCTTCGGCTACAGCGCGGACGAGGCGATCGGCAAGCCGGTGGCCATGCTGATCCCGGCCGGCCGCGAGAATGAAGAGCCCGAAATTCTCGCCCGGCTGCGGCGCGGGGAGCGCATGGATCACTATGAAACGATGCGCCAGCGCAAGGACGGCGAGCTGATCCAGATCTCGCTCACCGTGTCACCAATCCGCGCACCCGACGGCACGATTGTCGGCGCGTCGAAGATCGCCCGCGATGTCACAGAGCAGCAACGCGCCCGCGATCGGCAGGAATTGCTGACCCGCGAGATCAACCACCGCGTCAACAACGTGTTCGCCATCGCCAATGCCATCGTGGCGCTGAGCACGCCCTTTGCCAGCAGCCCCCAGGCCCTGTCGCGCGCGGTGCGCGAGCGGCTGGATGCCTTGTCCCGTGCCCAGCGGCTCAGCCGGCCGGGCCTTGCCGATGACAATCTCGCCAGCGTGTCAACAACCCTCGATGCCCTCGTCGACACGATCGCCAAGCCCTATGAAAGCAATGAGCCGACAGCGCGGCGCCGGATTCGCTTTGCCGGCCCCGAGGTGACCGTCATCGGCGGCGCTGTCAGCAACCTGGCGCTGGTGATCCATGAATTTGCCGCCAACGCCGCCAAATATGGTGCGCTGTCGCAACCGCGCGGGACCGTCGATCTCGACTGGCGGCTGGACGGTGAAAATATCGCGCTGACCTGGGTCGAGCACGATGGACCGTCAATCGCTGTGCCGCCTGCTACCACTGGTTTCGGCACGCTGATCAGCCGGCGCGTGATGGTCGATCAGTTCGGCGGCACGATGGACCTGGACTGGCGCCCGGCGGGCCTCGTCGCCCGCCTGTCCATTCCCGTCGAAAAATTGACACGCTGACGACACTTCCAGCGTGGTTGCGCAGTCAATAGCCTGTCCCCATACTGTAACACGTTCTGAAACAGTAGATTGATTCGCAATGTCAATGGATCGCCCGGCTATCCTCATCGTCGAGGATGAGGCGTTGGTCGGACTCGAGATCGAGCTTGCCTTCCGCGAGATGGGCATCGCTGAAGTCCGCTGGGCACCGGACCTCGAAAAGGCCCGCCAGATCCTCAACTCGGAAGCCATTGACGGCGCGGTGCTGGACGTGCTGCTGGGCGACACCGAGGTGTTCCCGTTGGCCGAAGAACTGGCCCGGCGCGGCATCGTCTTCGTCTTCCACACCGGCCATGCCCAGGCGGTGGACATCAACCGCCAGTGGCCGACGAGCCCCGTCTTCCGTAAGCCGGTGGCCAGCGCCCAGGTGGCCCGCGGCCTGCTGGACATGCTGCCCGACGGCGCGCCGGCGCAGTAGCGTCGCCTGTCCCAGCCGGGGACATCCAACTCATTGAATAGTCTGGATTTTCGCTGGCGACCCCAACGGGAATCGAACCCGTGTCTCAACCTTGAAAGGGTCGTGTCCTAACCGCTAGACGATGGGGTCAAAGCCTTGCGAGGGGCGGCTTTTATCACCTTGTCGCGTTGTAACAAACAAAAATCCGAGGCGGCGGCCCGGCCCTATTCGGCCGTCGCCCGGATAAAGTCATCGACCACCCGGGCGAAAGCCTCCGGATCCTCGATCGGGGCGTCCACCCCGACCCAGTCCATGGCGACGAAGCGGGCGTCGGGGAAGTCGCCGACCGCATCGATGCTTTCCTGGTAGTTGTGATCGCGCGGCCCGGCGAAGAGCAGCACCGGGCAGCGGATGCGGCCAGCGATCTCGACAGGGTCGGTGTTGCCGATGCAGTGATAGGCCCAGTTCCACGTCTTTCCCGCCTGCAGCTTCGAAATCATCGTGCGCAGGGCCAGCGCTTCCGTGAAGCGGCTGGGCTCGTTTGGCGGCAGCAGCATGGCGCTCATGTCCCAGCGCCGCGCCCAATTGTCCTTCACCATCTCGCCGTCCCGGTCGAAGACGCGGACCGGCATCTCGCGGCGCTTCGCCCGCAATTCGGCATCGTGGCGTGGCCAGCCATAGGCGCAGAAGCGCGCCACCCGTGCGGGCTGCGACACGGCGGCCCAGGCGCCGACGATGGCGCCGAAGT
>CAXNFA010000361.1:0-3141 GCA_964201105.1 Alphaproteobacteria bacterium
CCAGGCCGCCGGGTTCGAGGCCCGGCCCTCCATCAGCGCCGACAGGTCGAGGCGCCGGCGCGGGTCCGGAAACGGCACGGCGCTGAGCAGGGCCCGGGTGTAGGGATGCGCCGGATGGCGGAACAGCGCCTCGCGCGGCGCCAGTTCGACCAGCCGGCCGGCGCACATCACGGCAATGCGGTCGGCCATGTAGTCGACGACCGCCAGGTTGTGCGAGATGAACAGGTAGGTGAGCTGCAGTTCCTTCTGCAGGTCCTTCATCAGGTTCAGCACCTGGGCCTGGATCGACACGTCGAGCGCCGACACCGGCTCGTCGCAGATCAGCAGGTCCGGCTGCAGCGCAAGCGCGCGGGCGATGCCGATGCGCTGGCGCTGGCCGCCAGAGAAGCTGTGCGGATAGCGGCTCAGATGGCTCGGCTCAAGCCCGACCAGCGCCATCAACTCGCGCACGCGGGCAACCCGTTCCTCATGGTCGCCAATGTTGTGGATGACGAGTGGCTCGCTCAGGATATCGAGCACCGTCATGCGCGGGTTCAGCGAGCTGAACGGATCCTGGAAGATATACTGTACCCGGCGGCGATAGACGCTGAGCTGCTCGGGCGTCATGTTCAGCACATCGAGCGGCTGGCCGTGGTTGTTGAAGGTGATACTGCCGGAATCGGCGGCCAGCGCCTTCATGATGATCTTGCTCGTTGTCGTCTTGCCGCAGCCGGATTCACCGACGAGACCGACGCATTTGCCGCGCAGCACATCGAAGCTGACGTCATTCACGGCCATCACCCGGCCGCCCGGGCTGCCGCCCAGCAACGACTTCTTGCGCGTGCCGAAGCTTTTCACCAGGTTCTTCACGCTCAGGATCGGCGCGTCGATGGGCACGTTCGCCGGCCACGGCTCCTTGGTCCGGATCAGGCCGCCGGCCTCTGCCTTGACTTCGCGGATCGGCACAAGGCGCTCGCCGTCCTTCATATCGAAGCGCGGCACCGCCTTCAGCAGTGCCTTCAGATAGGGGTGCTGGGCGTTGCGGAAGACCTGGTCCCGCGTGCCGTGTTCCATCACCTTGCCGTGGTACATGACGACGACCTCGTCGGCCATGTTGGCGACGACGCCCAGGTCATGCGTGATCATCAGGATCGCCATGCCGAAGCGGTCCTGCAGCTGCTTCATCAGCTCGAGGATCTGGGCCTGGATCGTCACGTCGAGCGCGGTGGTGGGCTCGTCCGCCACCAGGATCGCCGGCTTGCAGATCAGCGCCATGGCGATCATCGCCCGCTGGCGCAGGCCGCCCGACAATTCGAAGGGATAGGTGTGGATGGCGCCGGCCGGATTGGGAAAGCCGACAAGGCGAAGGATCTCTTCGGTGGCGTTGATGCCGTCCTGCTTGGACGCGCCGTCATTGTGCAGGAAGAAGGCTTCGCTGATCTGGTCGCCGATCGTGTGCAGCGGCGACAGCGATGTCATCGGCTCCTGGAAGATGATGGAGATGCGGCCGCCGCGCAGTCGCCGCATCTCGGTGCCGTTCTGCGGCAGCTTGGCGATATCGACGAAGGCGCCCTTGCGCTCAGGGTCGAAGAAGATGACCTCACCCTCGCTGATGCGCCCCGCCTTGGGCAGGATGCCCATGATGGTCTGCGACACCACGGACTTGCCGGAGCCCGATTCGCCCACCAGCGCCACGGTCTTGCCCTGCGGAATCCGGAAGGACACGCCATCGACCGCCTTGATGCGGCCTTCCGGCACGTTGAATTCCACCTTCAGATTGCGGACGAGTAGGACGTTCCCCATCGCTTCTTCTTTATACGGGCGCGCGCATCATCGGTTCGAGCGCGATGCCCAGGGCTTCAAAATTGGTTCGGGTGGCCGGACTGAATTGTACCCCGCGCTGCGACGCCCGGTACGCCACCTCGGTGGCGATCGCCTCAAATCCATCAATCGAGGATTCCAGACTGACTTCGGACGACCGCCCGGATGATTGGCCCCGAACCCGGAGCATCATCCAGCCGCGTTCGCGATCCCGCCGGGTCGAGTAGTAGCGCAGTTCAACCCCTTCAACATCCTCCCAGCCGATGCTCTTCCCAAGCGGACCCTGGTCGGAGATGCCTGCCGGCGACAATTCTATCACCGTCGTGTGACGGATTGCTGTCTTCGCGGCAAACACGGCAAATAACACAGTCAGAGCGGCAAAAATATAAAACAAGACCGGCAAAAGCCCGCTCAAAAATAAGGGACCGGCACTCAGAATCAGACCCGCCACCGCCTTTACATCGTCAAGGACAAGGCTCCGCAACGGATAACGGTGGCGCCTTGTCATTCGGCCTCGGCAAAGACAGCATCGACATCGAGCCAGCGCGCCCCGCCCGAACGGGCCAGATGGCTGCACAATGCGGCGAGAAATTCCCAGGCTTCGTCGTCGTGCACGAGATGGTGCGTCAAAATCCCCAGCGGGCCATGATCCGCATCAACCCCGCCCGGCCTGCGTGCGCGCAAGCCTTCGACAATCAGCCCCAGCACCGCACCGGTCCCGAGAAACCTGCGGCCTCCCCGCCAGTCGATTATATCGACGGCCACGTCCCTCACTGTGATGCCGGTCACCCGGGGCACGACCCGCGGCGATTTCGCCGACAGGCCGGTCAGGCCGGCCTCGGGCAGCAGGGGCAGCAGCGCATCGGCCATGCGATTCCACGGCGGAACAAAAACGGGCCGTGCCCGGCTGCCGAACTGATGGCGAATTTTCTG
The DNA here is from genome assembly GCA_964201105.1 of Alphaproteobacteria bacterium. Taxonomy (GTDB): domain Bacteria; phylum Pseudomonadota; class Alphaproteobacteria; order SHVP01; family SHVP01; genus CANJEJ01. The sequence goes on from CAXNFA010000361.1 coordinate 2,734, forward strand.
CCAGCCCGCCGCGATTTCGGTGGCCATTTCGGGAAGCGGCCGGTCCGCGCCATATTCGGACTTTTTTGTGCCGGGCGCGGCGTGGTTGCGATGAGCATAGCCGTGCGGCACCACGGTAACGTGCGCGGCAAGGGCCGGGGCCAGTTCGCCGGTTGAGTGGGCCGGAATGACGGCTAGGCAAAGGGGTGCGCCCCCTGCGCTGCTCACCTGCTGCAGCTGGTCGAGCGCAGGCGTCGCGGCGATGGCGTCATCATCGCGCCACCACAGCGGTGCGACGATCCTCATCTCCTTCCACACGGCGAGTTCCGCGGCGAGGTCGCTCCACTCCGCCGGGCCGGTCACGCCTACCATGGTACGGCGTCGGCCCAGCCGCGCAGCAGGCGCGCCGCGGTCTCGGCGCCTGTCGTG
>CAXNFA010000362.1:0-3141 GCA_964201105.1 Alphaproteobacteria bacterium
ATCATCGCCTTGGTGACCTCGGCGAAGAGTCGATATTCGGTCTGACGCGGGTTCTCCGTCTGCGCCTGTACCGCCTTATACTTGCTGATCGACATCCTGATCGCCTCTTACCACAGGTGGAACGGAAGCCTTCTGGCCGCCCTTACTCCATGGTCCATGTAACCCCCGTCATGTTTAACGGCGGGTTAACAAGAACACGGCGCCTGCGCTACGCCACGCCAATCAACTGGCAAGGATTATGCCACGAAGCGGCGCGACCGGACGAAATCCGGTGCCGGCGTGATGCCTGGCACCGGACCCGGCACGGATCAGGCCGCGAGGCCCTTCATGATGGCCTGGTTCACCGAGATCAGCGCTTCAAGACGCGCCTTGCCGGTGCTGGCGAGCTGGGAATGCCGCTCGACCCACAGGGCGACCGAGATGATCTTGGCCTTCAGCTCGTCCGGCAGCAGGTTGTGTTCCGACGACACATCCGATTCAAGCGCCTGCCACAGCCGGCGGTTGTCGTTGAGCGCCTCGATCACCGAGGTGTCCGTGTGCGGGCGGTCCAGGGTCGACAGCAGCGCGCTGGTGACCCGTTCGAAGATCTGGAGTTCGCCCTGCCGGGCCTCCGGCTGCCGGAAGGGAACCGGCTGCGCCGGGGCCGTCGCCATTTCAGTGGTGTGTTGCATAGTCCAACCTCTCCTGTTCAAAGGGCAAAATCGACTTGCAGGTCATCAGCGCGGTGTAGAAGCGCTTGGCATGCACGTCGTCCAACATGCGGTGGCACTTGTCGAGCACCGTCCGGCTGCTGACCGCGCACATGAAGTCGGTGATGCGGTCGCAGAAGTCCCGGTAGTGCTTGCTGTTCAATCCGCCATCCAGATACATCATCATGATGGTGAAATAGACGCGGCGAACGGGTGTGTTGGCGTCCTGCGGCTGCATCACGTCGCGTTCGCGCAGCAGCGAGACCTGGTTTTCGATGACGAGGTCCGAGCGCCGGTCCCCGTTGGTGATGACGCCGCCATTGAGAACGAACTTCTCCCTGGGCTTCAGCGTGAGCTTCAAAGGCATCTGTTTTGTAGGATCGGCGGTCAGCCGATCCCTCCCTTATCTGGCTAGAGCCTCGGCTGTTACTGGAACAGCGACAGAATGATCTGCGGCGTCGCATTGGCGATCGACAGCGCCTGGACACCCAGCTGCTGCTTCACCTGCAAGGCCTGCAGTTTGGCGCTTTCCTCGGCCATGTCCGCATCGACGAGGTTGCCCACGCCGTCGGTCAGGATGTCGACCAGCTTCACCGTGAATTCGGCCTGAACCTCGAGACGCTTCGAGGAGGCGCCGAGTGCGGCGAGCTTGTCGGAGGTGACGACGATTGCCGAGTTGATCGAGGACAGGGCCGCAATGGCGCCCGAGCTCGTCTGCAATGTCGTCAGATTGATGCCCAGGCTCGTCGGGTCCAGGCGCCGGGCGCTGACCGTGATCGTGCTGCCATCGACCGTGCCGAGCACGGTGAAGGTCTGGGCGCTTTGATTGATGATGTTGACGCCGTTGAACTCGGCGGTGGCGACGATGCTCTCGATCTGATCGCGCAGCGCGATGAAGTCGTTGTGCAGCGCCGTCCGCGAGGCCGAGTCGAGTGACGTCTGGTTGGCCTGAACCACCTTCGCCTTCATCTCAACAAGAAGGTCGTTGACCGCCTGGCCAGCGTTGATGGCGACGTTGACGGTGGATTCGCCACCCGCAAGCGCCGTGCGTACCGCGCGGAAGCCAGCAATGTCGCCGCGCATGTTCTGCGCGATGGCATAGGTCGACGCGTCGTCTTTCGGACCGTTGACCTTCAAGCCGGTGGTGATGTTGAGCTGAGTCTTCGTCAGACTCTTGTTCGTCGCGTTCAAATTCTGCAGCGCCAGCGCGGCGCCCAGATTTGTGTTGACCGAAAGGACCATTGTTTCTCTCTCCTCTTCCGAGGTGGCTCACAGCCTTGGGTTTCGAGGCACACTGCCTGTCCCCCTAAGCGCAACGCCCGTGCCACGCCGTGCCGGCCTGTGGATAGAGACACCTATGCCATTGAATAAAAACGATAATTCTTTTTGGCTGGCCTTCGAATCATCATCTCCCCTGGCCAGGAACGGTGCGTCGCGCTGGTGAATTGATTCCGGTTTCGCAAAGTTTGCCGGGGCACCCTTGCGCATCGGCAGAAGCCTCCCTGCCCGACCGGCAAAATGTGCTGTTGCGACGGGTTTAACGCGGGCTTAACCCTGTTAACCCTAGAAGGCCCGCAATGACCGCAGCTGCCGACAATTTCACCCTGGGCCTCGCCCACCACCGGGCTGGCCGGCTGGACGATGCTGCACGTCACTACCGAAAGGCCCTGGAGGCCGATCCCGATTTTCCCGGGGCGCTTCTGAATCTCGCCGTGCTCTGCATGGGCCTGCAAAAATACGACGAGGCCTTCTCCCTGTTCGAGCGCGCGCGCGCCCGCGACCCGGATAACGCCTCCATCCTCGTCAATCTCGGCAACCTGAGCCAGTTGCGTGGCGACCCCGCCGAGGCAGAGCGCTGCTATCGCGCCGCGCTTGCGGCGAAGCCCGACCTGGCCGAGGCCCATGTCAATCTGGGCAACCTGTTCTTCAAACAGGACCGGCCCGATGCCGCCGCCGCCTTCTTCCGCGCCGGCCTCGACATCAATCCGATGATTGGCCAGGCCCACGCCAACCTGGGTGCCGCCCTGGTGGCATTGGGCCAGGACGAGGAAGCGGCGCGCGAGCTTGCCATCGCCGATGCACTGGGCCACCGCGACGCCACGCTGCACTTCACCCTGGGCGGCGTACATTTCCGCCGCCGCGACTTCACCAAGGCGGCCGAGCACTACGCCCAGGCCATCGCACTCGCCCCCGGCTGGACCCGCGCCCAAGTCAACCTGGCGGCGTCGCTGCGGCGGCAAGGCAAGGACGCGGAATCCATAGCTGCCTATCGCCAGGCGCTGGCACAGGAGCCGGATGCCCAGGACGTCCGGCGAGGCCTGGCCGCGGTGCTGATCGACCATCGCGAATGGGATGAAGCGGAGGCCCTCCTGCACGCCGCCGCAGCCGCCGAGCCAAATCACGCGGAGACGGAGTTCCACCTCGGCAGTCTCTATATCGCGCGCGGCGACAT
>CAXNFA010000363.1:0-3141 GCA_964201105.1 Alphaproteobacteria bacterium
TTGTCTCCGCTTTGGGGCCCGGAATGACCCCGATCCAAGGGGGCAACGATGCGGCCGATTTCATTCAAGCGACACAGGTTCCCGCCGGACGCGATCCGGCACGCCGTGTGGTTGTATTTCCGCTTCACCCTCAGCATCCGCGATGTCGAGGAGCTGATGTTGCAGCGCGGCATCCCGGTTAGCCGCGAGGCCATTCGCTGCTGGGTCAACAAGTTTGGCCCGCTAATCGCGTCCAACCTCCGCCGGCGTAGAAGTCCGCCGACCGGTCGCTGGCATCTCGACGAGATGGTGGTGAACATCGCCGGCGTCCGCATGTATCTCTGGCGCGCGGTCGATGACGAGGGCGAAGTGCTTGACGTCCTGGTCCAGAAGCGCCGCAACGCTGCGGCAGCGATGAAACTGCTGCGGCGACTTCTGAAGAACCAGGGCGTGGCTCCGGAGACGATCACCACTGACAAGCTGTCTTCTTATGCAGCTGCGCTCAAGGGCTTAGGACTTTCGGGCCGTCATCGGCCGGGCGGAATGCGCGAGAACAACCGGGTGGAGAACTCCCACCTGGTGATACGGCGCCGCGAGAGGAAGCAGCAGAAATTCAAGTCTCAAGGCTCCGCCCAACGGTTCCTTTCCAGCCACGCCTCCGTTTACAATACCTTCAATCTTCAGCCGCACCTGATCTCCCGCCCTACCCTCCGCTTCCTGCGCGCCCAGGCAGACCAGGCCTGGGAAGCTGCGACCATCGCCGCCTGATGTTGCAAGGCAGGAGGGGAGTCTTTGGGCTCGGACGACTTAACTTGTCAGCGCCGCCGTCATTGCGCCTTTTGTACCGAACAAGGACATCACGAAGTTCTATGTCGACAACGGCTACAAAGTGGCTGGCGTTCAAGGCATGGGAGCCACCACCGCCGTGAACATCGCCCATGTCTCCGAACAGCGTCTGCGCGAAGCTGTCCAGGCACTCAATAGGCCGGATGTCGATGCCATCATCCAGGTCGGCAGCAACCTGCCTTTCGCACGTGTCGCGGCCGAGGGCGAGGTGCTGGCAGGCTAACGCTAACTTGTCTCCGCTTCGGGGCCCATGATGGGCCCCGCTTCAGGGGGCAGCGATGCGGCCAATCTCATTCAAACGACACAGGTTTCCGCCAGACGCGATCAAGCACGCCGTGTGGTTGTATTTCCGCTTCACCCTCAGCATCCGCGATGTCGAGGAGCTGATGGTGCAGCGCGGCATTCTGGTCAGCCGGGAAGCCGTTCGTTGCTGGGTCAACAAGTTCGGTCCGCTGATCGCGTCCAATCTCCGCCGGCGCCGTGGCCCACCGACCGGCCGCTGGCATCTCGACGAAATGGTGGTGAAGATTGCCGGCCGCCGCATGTACCTCTGGCGCGCAGTTGATGACGAGGGAGAGGTGCTCGATGTCCTGGTCCAGAAGCGCCGTAATAAGGCGGCGGCGTTGAAACTGCTGCGGAGACTCCTGAAGAATCAGGGCGTGTCACCTGAGATCATCACAACGGACGGGTTGGCCTCGTATGGGGCGGCAGTCGAGGATCTCGGAATAGAAGGCCGCCATCGCCCTGGCGGCATGCGCGAGAACAACCGGGCTGAAAACTCCCACCTGGTGATCCGGCGCCGCGAGCGTAAACAGCAGAAGTTCAAGTCTCAGGGTTCAGCGCAACGATTCCTCGCCTCCCACTCCGCCGTCTACAACACCTTCAATTTTCAGCCTCACGTGATCTCCCGCTCAAGTCTCCGGATCCTGCGCGCCCAGGCGGATCTGGCGTGGGAAGCTGCGACCGTCGCCGCCTGAGACCGTGAACAGGGAGGGGCTTCGTCGCGCCGAGCCACTTAACTTGTCAGTACCCGCTCGGCTGCGCTCGCAGAATGGCGCCAACTGGCTGCCTGACGGCGCGTCGTTCACCAGCCTTCCTGAGACGAGCTGCAATTACACTGACACCACCGAAAATCGACCTTGCGCGGAATGTTCGTCATAGCGTGACCTCGAAGCAAAAAAATGGTGTCGTCGCCGCAATGGCATCGGCCCGAGAATCAGTCGATATGACGGGACACGCGCGGCTCCTCGCCAATCAGGCCGCGCGGCCGAAAGAGTAGCGACCCCACCAGCACGACGCCGATGAGGATCACCTGGATCGCTCCACCCTGTGTCTGGAAGACGGTCGGCACCCAGCGCGAAACAATGATCCCCGACAGACTCCAAAGACCCCACACCACGAATGCACCGAGAATGGCGCCGCGGTTGTTACCCGAGCCGCCGACAATCATCATGGTCCATATCTGGAAGGTCAGGATGGGCAGGAAATCGAACGGGCTGACATAGCCGATAAAGGCCACATACAGGGCGCCGGCAAGTCCCATCAGCGCGCAGCCCAGCACGAAGGCCTGCAGGCGGAAGCTGTCGGCACTCTTGCCCACCGCGATGGCGGCCACGTCATCCTCGCGGATCGCCCGCAGCACACGGCCCCAGGGCGAGCGCACGATGCGTTCCAGCGCCCAGTAGCAGCCCGCCAACACGGACAAGGTCAGCATCAGGAAAAACAGGTTGAAGGCAAAGGGCGTGGGAAGGATGGACGCCAGCGGCTTTGGCAGGCCGTGCAGGCCGAGCGTTCCGCCCGTCAGCGATTCAAAGTTGATCGTCACCAGATGGATGGTGATGGCAATGCCGAAGGTGGTAATGGCGAGATAGTCGTTGCGCAGGCGCATGGTGGCGAGGCCGACCACCCAGGCCACCGCCGCCGCAACAAGGACCGCACCCGCCAGCCCGACGAGGAACGGCAGGTTCAACCCGCTGACATGCACGACCTGGTCTGGCAGCTTCGGCTGCACCGGACCGATCAGGATGGCAAGCGCATAGCCGCCAACGGCAAAGAAGCCGACGACGCCCGCGTTGAACTGCCCGGTGAATCCCCACTGCAGGTTGAGACCCAGCGCGGCAATCGCGAAGATGCTTACGAACACCAGAAAGAACGTGGCATATGCGACATATCCGATCATCGACGCCTCGCTGCAGGTCTCATGTTTTCGGCGCGATCAGGCCCTGGGGACGGAAGTAGAGCACCAGGATCAGGAGCAGGAACGGCATCGCCTGCTTGTAGCTGGTCGGCACCACCAGCACCGACAGACTTTCCGCC
>CAXNFA010000364.1:0-3125 GCA_964201105.1 Alphaproteobacteria bacterium
AGCACGCCATTTCAGCTGTGTATAGCCCTTGCGTGACGTTTTCGTGACCTGTTGCGGCACGAACAGCGTCGCATACCATGGTTCAGACAGGCAGCGTGCCGAACACGGCTATTGCCGCCCGTTCTTCCGCTAGCCGCATACGCGCCGCGCCGTCGAGCGGTGATTCGATCAGCTGAAACAACCGCCAGCCCTCGGGCTTCTGCCGCCACCAGGACGTGACGCGCACATCGCCCGACACCGGATTCTTTGCCGTGTGCAGCTTGGCGATCCAGCGCATGTCGTAGAAGCACAGGGCAAGGTTGGGCGCGAAGCGTCGTGCCGTGTGATTGGCGGCAGCGGAGCGGATGTATTCCATCACCGCCGACCAGTCCTTCCAATAGGGGTTGATCGCGTCCCAACCAATGTGTGGCGTGCGGTCTTCCTCGGGCATCAGCAGGACATGCGGGTCGTCCTTGTCCCAGAGCGCACGCTTGCCGGCGAAATCCATCGTCGCCGAACAAGAGACATAGTGATCGATCAGCGTCGCCAGTTCGCTGGTGAGGTCCGGGTCATGCCAGCTCATGGCGCGACTCGCCTCGGCATGCCGGCAAAGCCGGCCTCGGCGTCGCGCTCGAAATCCGAGACAAAGAATCGATACGGCGCATAGGCCGCTTCCGCAAGGTGAAGGAACCGCCACGCCGTTCCGCTGCGGCGAAAGCTTGCCGCACACTTCAGCCGGCCACCCACTGTGGCCTGCTCTGGCACGCTGCGGGCTTCGGCGCGGCGTGCCGCCCAGTCGACGAAGAAAAAGGCCGTTGCGGTGTCGGCCTCGAGCATGCGCGCGCGGATGTCCTCGACACGCCAGAACTGGCGGCTGTGGCGGGCGATGGTCTCGCGAAAATAGGTCTCGACCGCCGCAGGCCCGAACGCCGCGTCGCGCGCACCGGCAGCGAGGTAATAGATGCCGGGATCGTCCAGGGCCCAAAGGCCGCGCAGCCGCGCAAGATCACGGGCTGTCCAGGCGGCGGCGAAGTCGGTCACAAGCGCGGCGATGTCGGGGGCGGACATTTATTCGGCCGCCTTGGGTATCATCACCGCACTGGCCGCATCATGACGCCTGCGCTGGGCGACCAGATGAAGCGCGAGCAGCGCGCCCGCAGCCGGGGCGAGGGCTGCCACAAGCTCGACGCTGTGGACCGATGCCTGCACCGTTTCGGGGCTGATGCCGCGGCCAAGGCCGGCCATGTTTGCGATCACGCCGGCAATCGCGGCGCCGAAGGCGATGCCCAGCGAGCGGATGGTGTGGATGGTGGTGGCGGTGATGCTTTCCTCGCCCGGCCGCGCCACGGTCATGGTCCAGTTCATCATGTGAGACATGCAGATGCCGATGCCGAGACCGCTGATGCATGTCGTGGCGGCGATATAGTAGAATGGCACCTTGCCGATCATCAGGCCGATGGCGCCGACGCCGCAGGCGACGATGGTGGGGCCAACCACCAGGGTCACGCGTTGCTGCGCCAGGGTCAGGCCGGCCGTGGCGGTCGAGCCGATCGACCAGAAGACGGCGAAGGCCGCGCTGAGGTAGCCGGCGACCAGCGGTGGCAGGCCATAGATCGTCTGATAGGCGAGCGGCATGTAGATGCCCAGGCAGACCGGCGCCATGCCGATCAGCATGAAGGCCCAATAGGCCGTGCCGACGGGATGAGAGAGCGAGAAGGGCCGCGATGGGAAGACACGCGTCTCTGCCCCGGCATCCAGCCAGACCGTCAGAGCGACGAGGCCAAGTCCGATCGCAAAGGCGACCAGGCGCACAATCACGTCGGGCAGGTGCGGATCGCCGAGATGCAGACGCATCATTTCCGGCAGCACGCCAGTGGTGCCGACGAACAGGACGCCGATGCCCAGCATGGCGATGCGGCCGACAGGGAAGCGCCGTCGCACAGGCGGGGCGCCGCCATCCGGAAGCTTGATCCAGGTCAGTGCGGTGAAGCCGAGAATAATTGGCACGGCAAACCAGAAGGCGCCGCGCCACCAGTTGAGCTCGGCGAACAACCCGCCGATCATCGGCCCCAGGATTGCCGAGGTCGCCCACATCGTCGAAGTGACGGCAATCATGCGCGGCCGCAGGGCACCGGGAAACAATTCGCTGATCAGCGCGACATTCTGCGACACCAACAGACCGACGCCGAAGCCCTGCACAAGGCGGCCGACCAGCAGCACCGGCATGGTCGGTGCCATCGCCGCGATCAGCGTGCCGATCAGGAAGATGATGCCCGAGGCGGCATAGCCGCGCCGTCGCCCGAGCCGCGCCTTGATCGGCCCGGCGCTCGCGGCGCCGACGATCGACGCCGTCATGTAGAGCATGACGACCCAGGCGTAGAAGGCGGTTCCGCCGATGTCGCGCACAACCGTGGGCATCACCGTGGAGACAACGAAGGAATCCATCGCGTGCAGGGCAATGCCCAGCGCCAGGGAAACAGTGTAGACAGCGCGGCCCTCGCGAAAGAGGTCGCCCCAGGTGGCTTTCTGCATGGTGTTCGCCGTCAGTCCTGTTCGCGGCGGAAGGGTGAGTATTCGTCGAGCGCTTCAATCTCCTGATCGACGGCGGCGCGTTCGCGCACCAGGAACTGTTCGACCGCCCGGCGAAAGCTCGGATCCCGGATCCAGTGTGTGCTGAAGGTATGAACGGGCAGGTAGCCGCGGGCGAGCTTGTGCGTGCCCTGGGCACCGGCTTCGACGCGGGCAAGGCCATGGGCGATGGCGAAGTCTATGGCCTGGTAGTAGCAGGTCTCGAAATGGAGGAAGCGATGTTCCTCCAGGCAACCCCAATAGCGGCCGTAAAGGGTGTCGGCGCCAATCATGTTGAGGGCGCCAGCGATCCAGCGGCCATCACGCTCGGCCATCACCAGCGCGATGCGGTCCGCCATGGCGGCACCCAGCAGCGTGAAGAACTGGCGGTTCAGATAGGGGCGGCCCCATTTCCGGCTGCCGGTGTCGAGATAGAAGGCGAAGAAGGCGTCCCAGTGTTCGTCTGTGATCTCGTCGCCGGTGAAGACACGCATGGATATGCCGTTCTCCACCGCCCCCTCCCGCTCCTTGCGGATGGCCTTGCGCTTGCGCGAGGAGAGCGCGGCGAGGAAATCGTC
>CAXNFA010000365.1:0-3121 GCA_964201105.1 Alphaproteobacteria bacterium
ATAAGGTGCATCCGTTTCGACCAGCAGCCGGTCGAGCGGCACGATGCCCACGGCCTCGCGCACCGAGTCGGCATTCTTGAAGGTCACGATGCCGGAAAAGGAAATGTAGAAGCCGAGGTCGAGGCAGATGCGCGCCAGCTCGGTGCCCGAGCTGAAGCAGTGAATCACGCCGGTCAGCGGCCCCTTTGCGCATTCCTCGCGCAGGATATTGGCGGTCTCGGCGTCGGCGTTGCGTGTGTGGACAACGATCGGCAGGCCGGTGGCGCGTGCCGCGGCGCAATGGGCGCGGAAGCTGGTTGCCTGGCGGTCGCGGTCGGAATGGTCGTAGTAGAAATCGAGGCCCGTCTCGCCCAGGCCCACCACCTTCGGATGCTGCGACAGGGCGACGAGTTCGTCTTCCAGCAGCGCGTCGCTGTCCGCCTCATGCGGGTGGATGCCGACGGTGCAGAAGATGTTGGGGTTTTCGTCGGCGATGCCCTTGACCACAGCGGCGTTGTCACGTCGCGTGCCGATGGTCAGCAGCGTAACGACGCCAGCGGTGCGCGCGCGCGCAAGGACGCCGGCGCGATCCCTGGCCAGCTCGTCGAAATCCAGGTGGCAGTGACTGTCGACCAGCATCACGCAGCAGTCTCCGGCGCCTTTTCAACATAGCGCGGGAAAATGCCCAGCGGGGCCGGCAGCACGGTGCCCGGCTTGATGGCGAAGGCGCCGTCAACATGGGCGAAGCTGCGCTGGTCCGGCGCTGCCGCCACCAGGTCGAGCATGCGGCCCATCGACTCCGGCATCACCGGCTGGGCGAGAATGGCGAGGCGGCGCACGGTTTCGGCGACCGTGTAGAGCACGCTTTCCATGCGCGCCGGATCGGTCTTCTTCAGCGCCCAGGGCGCCTGCGTGTCGACATATTTGTTGGCTTCGCCGACGACATCGAACAGGCGCGCAAGCGCGACATGGATCTGCTGCAGGTCCATCGCGGTGCGCATTTCGCCCAGCGCGGCTGTCGCGCTGTCGAGCAATGCGGTGTCGTCGGCCGTCGGTGTCTGCGGTGTCGGCACCACGCCACCGCAATTCTTGGCGATCATAGACAGGATGCGCTGCGCCAGGTTGCCAAAATCATTGGCAAGGTCGCTGTTGATGCGCTGGACCATCGCGCGCTTGCTGAAGTCGCCATCGCCGCCAAAGCTGATCTCGCGCATGACGAAATAGCGCGTCTGGTCCAGGCCATAGGTCTCGATCAGCTGCAAGGGGTCGATCACATTGCCGACCGACTTGGAAATCTTCTGGCCTTCGTTGGTCCACCAGCCATGGGCAAAGACGCGCGCCGGCAAATCAAGGCCTGCCGCCATCAGGAAGGCCGGCCAGTAGACGGCATGGAAGCGCAGGATGTCCTTGCCGATGATGTGGTGCGCCGAGGCCCAGAATTGCCGGTACAGCGCGGCATCCGTGTCGGGATAGCCAAGCGCGGTGATGTAGTTGGTCAGCGCATCGATCCAGACATACATCACATGCTTCGGGTTGCCCGGCACCGGCACGCCCCAGTCGAAGCTGGTGCGGGACACCGACAGGTCGGTCAGGCCCTGACGGATGAAGCTCGCCACTTCGTTGCGGCGCGTGTGCGGCAGGATGAAGTCGGGATGTGCGTCGTAATAGGCGAGCAGCTTGTCGCCCCATTCCGAAAGCCTGAAGAAATAGCTCGGCTCTTCCACCCACTCCACCGGCGCGCCGGTCGGGCCGACGCGCTGTTGGCCCTCCATGCGGGTCTCGTCTTCGGCGTAGAAGGCTTCGTCGCGGACGGAATACCAGCCGGCATAGTTGCCGAGGTAGATCTGACCTTTTTCTTCCAGCGTCTTCCACAGCGCCTGGCAGGACGCGATGTGGCGTGGCTCGGTCGTGCGGATAAAGTCGTCGGTGGAGGCGTTGAGCGTTTGCACGAGATCGCGGAACTTCTGTGCGTTCTCGTCGCAGAAGGCTTGCACGCTTTTGCCGGCGGCGGCGGCACTCTTGGCAACCTTTTCGCCGTGTTCGTCAGTGCCGCTGAGGAAGCGGACATCATAACCATCCAGCCGCTTGAAGCGGGCCAGCACGTCGCAGGCAATCGTCGTGTAGGCATGCCCGATATGGGGCTTGTCGTTCACGTAATAGATTGGTGTCGTTATGTAAAAGGTCTTGCCGGCGCTCATCGCTGTTCTGCCGTCGTAAGGGGTGCGTCAGCGCGCGCCGCCCGTTCCAGGGTGGCGAAGATGCTGAGCACGACCTGCTTGCGATCGAGATTCACCGCGTCGCTGCGGGCGACGAGGCGGCGTATCTTCTCCCACACATCGACCCATTCATCAAGCGGACGGGCGGCGGCCAGGCGGTCCATCACCGCCCCCTCGCCGCTCACCACCTCCGGCGCGGCATGGCCGGCACCGCGCCGGACCATGCGGGCGAGCCATTGCAGCAACAGGTCGATGAAGGCAGCATAGGCCTCGTCGGCGCCGCGCCGGGCCACCTTGTCGGCGAAGGTGTGCAGACCGGCCACATCCACCGACGGCAGGGCGGCAAGCAGGCCGGCGGTCTGGCGATACAGATCGAGCCCGCCCTCCCCGGCGAGTTCGATGGCGCGGCCAGGGGCGCCATCGGCCAGCCGCACCAGCGCGTCACGGTCGGCGGTCACGAGTTCCGGCAGACGCGTGGCGAGGATCTTCGACACGCTGCCGTCATCCAGCGGCCCCAGCGCGAGCTGCGTGCAGCGCGAGCGGATGGTCGGCAGCAAGCGCCCAGGCGCGTGGCTGACCAGGAGCAGCAACCCGCGCTGTGGCGGCTCCTCGAGGATCTTGAGCAGCGCGTTGGCCGAGCTTCGGTTGAGGTCGTCAGCGGTGTCGACCACGGCCACCCGCCAGCCACCCGCGCTCGATGTGGTGCCGAAGAAGGGCACCAGCTTGCGAACGTCGTCGACCGGAATTTCTGTCTTCCGCTTACCCTTCTTCTCATCCCAGGGCCGTTCGAGAACCTTGAGCCCGGGATGCGCGCCCTGTGCCATCTGGCGAAAGGCTGGGTCGTCTTCGCCAACGTGAAGCGATGCGGGCTGCGCCGGAGCATCGCCAAACAGCGACGGACCGCTGTCATGAGTCAGGCCGTGCTT
>CAXNFA010000366.1:0-3121 GCA_964201105.1 Alphaproteobacteria bacterium
GACGCGCAGCGTGTCGGCCGGCTGCGCCAGGGCGGGGCCGCCGATTGCCAGGGCCAACGCGACAGCACCCGTCGCAGCACGCCAGCGTGCCGCGTTTCCCATTGTTCCGGTCATGACACTCTCCCTTTGCGTTTGTTGATCTGGAGAAAGGGCAGCGGCCTGCGCCGCGCGAAAAGCGTCAGACCCGGCCGGCGCGCACCAGCTTCCCTGGGCGAGCCCCGGTCGCCTGGCCGTTCTCATAGATTGGCGTGCCGCTGACCAGCGTCATGTCGTAGCCATCCACACGCTGCACGAGCCGCCGTCCGCCGGCGGGCAGGTCATGGATGATCTCGGGTGGATGAAGGCGCAGCGCGGCATGGTCGATGATGTTGACGTCGGCCTTCAGACCCGGTGCCAGGCGGCCGCGGTCGCGCAGGCCGAAGAAGTCGGCATTGTCGGCGGTCTGGCGCTTGACCACGAATTCCACGGGCAGCCGCTCGCCGCGCGTGCGGTCGCGCGCCCAGTGGGTCAGCAGGAAGGTGGTGTTGCTGGCGTCGCAGATCACGCCGTAATGGGCGCCGCCGTCGGACAGACCCACCACAGTATGGTCGCTCGTCATCATGTCGCGGATCGGGCCATGGTCGCCTGTGACATAGTTGGTCACGGGGAAGAACAGCATGCGCGAGCCATCGCCGCCCGTCAGATAGTCATAGACGAACTCGGCCGGCGTCTTGCCTTCCCTCGCGGCGAAGGTCTCGACGCAGCGCGACTGGTCGGGCTCATAGTCCGGCGGATCGCCATGGACATACATGCGGCTCCAGTGGGTCGTGGCCAGCAGGTTGCCGCGCGGCATCAGCGACACCAGCCGTTCATCCGGCGCCTCGTCGATGATCTGGCGCCGCACTGCCGGATCGCGCAGGCGCTTGAGCCGCTCGTCCGGCGGCAGGTGGGCAAGCGCCATGAAGCACGCCTTGGTGCTGAAGGGTGTCAGCGAGGTGGACAGCCCCAGGATCAGGCCGACGGGGCGCGCCGCAATTTGCGCGGTCAGCGCCAAGCCGTCCTGGCGCGCGGACTGCACGCCCGCCATCAGCCGGCGCCAGCGCGTTGGATCCCAGATGCGGTCGGTCAGCAGGAACCACACGGGGCGGCCCGACTGTGCGGCGATGTCGCGCATCCACGCGAAGTCGGCGTCTTCATTCTCGAAATCGGCCAGCATGCCGAAGGCGCCATGGCCGGCGCGTCCCATCGCCCGGCCGATCGCCTTCAGTTCGTCCACGCCGGCGAAGCGGCCGGGCGTGAATTCGCCGGCCAGCGTCATGTGCAGCTGGGTGCGCGAGGTGGTGAAGCCAAAGGCGCCGGCGCGCAGGCCTTCTTCCGTCAGCCGCGCCATCTCGGCCACGTCGTCCGCCGTGGCCTGTTCATGCCGGATCGCGCGGTCGCCCATGACGAAGACGCGCAACGGGTGATGCGTGACCTGGGCGCCGATGTCGATGGTGCGGGGCAGGCTGTCGAGCACGACGAGGAATTCGGGAAAGCTCTGCCAGTTCCACTTCAGGCCCTCGGCCAGAACCAGCCCGGGAATGTCCTCCACGCCTTCCATCAACTCGATCAGCTTGGTGCGGTCACCCGGCCGGCAGGGCGCGAATCCGACGCCGCAATTGCCGAACAGAACGGTGGTGGAGCCATGCCAGGAAGACGGTGCCATTTCGCCATCCCAGGTGGCCTGGCCGTCATAATGCGTGTGCACATCGACCCAGCCTGGTGTCACGAGACGTCCGTCGGCCTTGACGTCGCGCTTCGCGGGGCCAGCCTTGCCGCCCACCTGGGTCAGCTTGTCGCCATCGATGGCGACATCGCCCGTGAAGCCTGGCTTGCCGGTGCCGTCCACAATGGTGCCGCCGCGAATGACGATATCGTGCATCTGTATACCTCTGTGTCGAAGCCGCCAGTCTAGGGCGGGGGCGCCGGGGCGTCCATCCGCGCCAAAGGGCGGATGAGCCGGTCAATAGACCGGGCGGCAGGAACCGTCGGCCAAGAATTCCACGGAGCCTGTTTTCTCCCGGAATTCCTGCTCATAGGCCGCTGCCGCCGCCTGGGCGTCGGCGCAGCGGCCAGCACGGGCCAGGAAATTGGCACGGACATCGACAGCGCTGCGGTAGTTGGGTGAGTCGATCCGCTTGAGAAGGGCAAGGCCCTCGTCGAAGGCAGCCTCGAATCCCATCGGGTTGCCGGTGAACAGTTCTGTGATCCCGAAGTCCATGAGCATCGTGGCGAAGCGGGAGTCGTCGCCGCGTGCCAGAGCCCGTTCGACGGCGACCAGTTCGAAATAATGCGTCTTTGCTTCGGGCCAGCGTCCGCGCAGACTATGCAAGGCTGCGATCGCTTCCAGAAGGTCTGCGCGATCGGAGTTCACACTCGGAAGCTTGGCGTTGGCAATCTCCAGCGCGCGGGCCGCAGCTGTGCGGCCGCGTGTGTCATGGCGCTCGCCCAGCGGCGCAATAGCCATGAGAAGAAGCCGGTACGCTGGCACGATGTCGGGCAGCGGATCGGCAAAGAGGCGATCATGCAGGGCAATGCCGCGTTCCAGCGTGGTGATCGCATCGAAATAATGCTGGCGCCGGACCTGAATGGCGCCCAGACCGATCAGCGCATCGAGCGCCAGGCGGGGATTTTCGCTCAGCTTGCTGTCGGGCAGTCCGGCCATCGCTTCCATGATCTGCGATGCGCAGGTGGTGAGCGCTGCGGCCGGGCATGTTTGGGCGAAGGCAAGGCCCTGCTGCCATTGGCCGTCGCGTGTCTGGGCCACAGCGTCATCCAGGGAGGACGGCTTGGAGGGGCCTGAGCCAACGGCCAGTGCCGCGACGCCGATCGCCAGGACGGCGCCTGCCAAGATTACAAAGCCGACTCTCATCGTCGCGTATCTCAATCGCTTTTCCGCCGCTTGTCGAGCGGACAGCAAAAACCCCGCCGCGGCGGACCGGGCGGGGTTTCTGGTGCAGTCGGCGTTCTAGCGCCGGCGGAAGCCGCCGCGGGGCGGCCCGGACATCGGCAGCGCACGGGCGTCCTTGTGGCGGTAGACGACGCGGCCTTTTTCAAGGTCGTAGGGTGTCATCTCCACGGTCACGCGGTCGCCCGCAAGCGT
>CAXNFA010000367.1:0-3118 GCA_964201105.1 Alphaproteobacteria bacterium
AGTCGGTGGTGCGCACCGTGACGGCATCGGTCACGGTGACAACCTTCTGGACCGGCGCCGGGCCCAGCCAGGGCGCGGCGGTGGCTGCATCAATGACATCGGAGGCGCGCAGGAAGCGGTAGCAGGTCTCGATGGCGACGGCGCGGCTCGCCGGGTCTTCATGCTGGCCGCATTCGAC
This sequence comes from Alphaproteobacteria bacterium, assembly GCA_964201105.1. Lineage (GTDB taxonomy): Bacteria > Pseudomonadota > Alphaproteobacteria > SHVP01 > SHVP01 > CANJEJ01. Next base: position 179 of record CAXNFA010000367.1, read on the forward strand.
CAGCACGGCGCTTTTACCGCTGGCCGGATCACTGAAACCACCATAGTCGCGCAGGCGAACGCCATCGGCATGGCCGGCATCGACGATGATATGCGCCGGCGCGCCCAGCCTGCGGCTGAGCGCGATACCCTTGGCCGTGGTGCCGGCGAGCGCCAGTGGCGGGCTCGGCGTCTGCATCGAATGCAGGTCGAGCAGGTGGTCCACGCTGTCAATCAGCGGCCGCAGGTCGCGGGCGCGCTGCAATTCGCGGCTTCGCTCTGGTCCGTCAAGGCTGGCGGACGACCAGACGCGGTTGAAATCCTGGTCGAGATAGCGCGCAACGATGGGCTGGCGCGGATTGTAGGTCGCGTGGGCGGCGATGTTGCCGAAGGCCAGGGTCAACCGGCCCCTGGCGGGCCGCAACCCGCTGCGGAACAGGTGGTCGAGCGCATGGGCGCCGCAGATTTCGTTGCCATGGGTCAGCGCGAGGATCGCGAGATGGGGACCGGTGATGCCGCTGTCCCAGGTGGAGACGAAGGGAAGGCCCGTGTTGCCGGCGGCATAGGGCGACAGGTCGATGGGCCCAAGCCGCGCATCCGCCGTCACCGCCATGTCAGGGGATGAACTGTTCATTCAGGATGCGTTCTTCCAGGTTGTGTTCCGGGTCGAACATCAGCTGCATCGCATGGGCGAGGTCTTCGCTGACCTCGACCGCCGACACGTCGCGAATCTCGGTGTGATCGGCGACGGCGCTGACCGGGCGCTTTTCCTGCTCCAGGATCTCGAAGCGCACCACCGCATGATGCGGCAGCAGGGCGCCGCGCCAACGCCGTGGACGGAAGGCGCTGATCGGCGTCAGCGCCATGATGCCGGCGCCCAGCGGGATGATTGGCCCATGGGCGGACAGGTTGTAGGCGGTGCTGCCGGCGGGCGTCGCCAGCAGGACGCCGTCGCAGATCAGCTCCTGGATGCGGACGACGCCATCGACCAGGATGCGGATCTTGGCCGCCTGGCGCGTCTGGCGCAGCAGCGACACTTCGTTGATGGCCAGCGCCTGGCGCTTGCGGCCGGCGGCGGTGATGGCCTCCATCCGCAACGGGTGCAGCTTGACGGTCTGCGCCTTGGCGATGCGCGCCAGCAGGTCGTCTTCCCGGAATTCGTTCATCAGGAAGCCGACGGTGCCGCGGTTCATGCCATAAACGCGCACGCCTTCGCCCATATAGCGGTGCAACGTGGCAAGGCAGAAGCCATCGCCGCCCATCGCGACAATGACATCCGCCTGGCCCGGCGGCACATGGGCGTAGCGGCGCTTCAGGCGGTCGAGCGCCTTCTGGGCATCCTTGGAGCGGCTGGCGACGAATCCCAGCAGGGGCTTTTTTGACATGACAGGCAATCGGTGGCCGCGGTGGGCCGGACAGTACAACGCGTGCCGCCGCCCCGCCACCGTGGCGGTTGCCGCAGGGTCGCACGGGCGGCATGATCCCCGGGTTCGGGAGAGATCAAATGAAATCAGTGTGGTTTGCCGCCATCCTGCTGGCGCTGGCCGGCATGGGCGCGATTGTGGCGGTGCCGGCGCGGGCCGATGACGACCGGCGCGCCGGCTATTACTACCCCGAGCCGAAATCATCCGAGGTTTACATCGCGCGGGCGACGACGCTGCAGCAGGCCAGCCGCTCAACGCGCATCGGCTTCCTCACCGGCCTCACCAACAAGCAGCTGGCGGCGCCCTATCCGCCGCAATTCGCCGCCTTCGCCAAGGGCGACGACGCCGACCGCATGATCATCGTGGCGCTGGCCGACGGCCAGTTCAGCACGCTCTACCGCGCCCGCGCGCTGCTGGCGCAGCTGACGGCGATGATGCGCGGCACCGACTTGTTCCGGCAAATGGGAGTCGAGGACTTCTTCACCTTCTTCGACATGGCGAAGATGTTCGGCTTCAAGGAAATCGTGGTGTCCGACGGCGAGAGCTTCGCCCACCGCATCGAGATCGAGTAACCCCCGAAAATCGAGAGTCAGCCGCCCGTCACGCTCATGTGGCGCGGCACCGCAGGGCCGGTGTGGCGGCGGTCGATGATGAAGTCATGGCCCTTGGGCTTGCGGCCGATGGCTTCGTCGATGGCAGCGAGCAGCGCCGTGTCGTCCTTGGGGTTGGCGCGCAGCGGCGCGCGCAGGTCGGCAGCGTCGTTCTGGCCCAGGCACATGAACAGCGTGCCGGTGCAGGTGAGCCGCACGCGGTTGCAGGATTCGCAGAAGTTGTGCGTCAGCGGCGTGATGAAGCCGACACGGCCGCCGGTTTCCGCGACCGTCATGTAGCGCGCCGGTCCGCCCGTACGGTAATCGTTGTCGGTCAGTGTCCACTTCGCCGCGAGCTTGGCGCGCACCTGCGACAGCGGCAGATAGTCCTGGGTGCGGTCCCCGTCGATGTCTCCCATCGGCATCGTTTCGATGAAGGTGAGGTCGAAGCCTTCGGACCCGCACCATTCGATCAGGTGGTCGAACTCGTCGTTGTTGATGTTGTTGAGCGCGACGGTGTTGATCTTGACCTTGAGGCCCGCCTCCTTGGCGGCGCGGATGCCATCCAGCACCTGGGGCAGCTTGCCCCAGCGCGTGATCTTCTCGAATTTCGCGGCGTCCAGCGTGTCGACCGACACGTTGATGCGCCGCACGCCGGCATTGAACAGCGCATCGGCATGGCGCGCGAGCTGGCTGCCGTTGGTGGTCAGTGTGAGTTCTTCCAGCGCGCCGGTCTTCAGGTGGCGGCCGATGCTGTTAAACAGCGTCATGACATCGCGGCGCACCAGCGGTTCGCCACCGGTCAGACGCAGCTTGCGCACGCCTTTCTGGATGAAGGCGGCGCACAGGCGGTCCAGCTCCTCGAGCGACAGAACCTCGTTCTTCGGCAGGAAGGTCATGTGTTCCGACATGCAATAGATGCAGCGGAAATCGCAGCGGTCGGTCACC
>CAXNFA010000368.1:0-3107 GCA_964201105.1 Alphaproteobacteria bacterium
TCCATCGGCACGCGCGCGCTGCTGCCGATCAGCACGGCATCGGGACGGCCGCCCATGTCCAGCGCATAGGCGTGCAAGCCCTTGCCCGTCAGCGCTGCGCCCATATAAGTGATGCCGACATGATCGACGGCAAGGCGCCGGATTGCCGCCGTGGCGGTGTCGGGGATCACCGTTGCCGGCGTTTCGATGACTTCGCGGGCCAGCGCGGTGGTGGCGCTTGATGACGGATTTGCGTGCGATTCGCCGGTCATGCTTCAGGACTCCCGGAGCGGGGCAGGCGGAACGCCCGAAGAAAAGAGAAACACCCCTCTCCGGTCGGGAGAGGGGTGTTGGCAGTCAGGCTCAGTTGAACGAGAAGTTCTCGTAGGGAACGACGCGGCCGAAGTTCTGGAAGCCCTTCACGCGCTTTGCCACGCCCGTAAAGTCGACGCCTTCGATGATCGGCATCGAAAGCACTTCCTCATGCGCGCGCAGCATCAGTTGCTGCAGAAGCGCCTTGCGCTTGACCGGGTCCATTTCCTTTTCCTGCGCCGCGATCAGCGGTTCCAGTTCAGGCACGCAGACCATGCCATGCGGCAGTTCGCAACCGTAGACGGAATAGACCACGGCGGCGTCCATCACCGGCGAGAAGAACATGGCAAAGGCGGTCAGGTCGCCTTCCCACTTCTTGCCGTTGAACAGCTGCGACCAGTTGGAGAAGGGCATCGCACGGATTTCGAGGTTGATGCCAACCTTGGCCAGGTCGTTGGCGATGATCTGCAGCGTCTCGCGTCCGCCCGCCATGCCCGTGCCGGTCTCCATGATCAGGTTGAAGCCATTGGGGTAGCCCGCCTCGGTGAGTAGCGCCTTGGCCTTCACCGGGTCATAGGGATACTGCGGCACCGCCGGGTTGTAGCCGTTGATCGCCGGCGTGGCAGGCTGGTTGGCCGGTCGGGCCGCGCCACGGAAGAATTCCTTTGTCAGCGCCTCGCGGTTCAACGCCATGTTGGCGGCAAGACGCACGCGCTTGTCGGCGAAGGGCGGCTTGCCATTCCACTTGTTGGCGAAGTCCTTGGTGAAGAGGGCGATGGACTCGACCAGCGGACCGGTCGTGACCGCCATCTCATGGCCAGCGCCCTTGATGCGGGCAATGTCGTCCGGGCCCAGGTTGAAGGCCACGTCCATCTGGCCCGATTCCAGGGCAGCCACGCGCGATGCGGTTTCCGGGATTTCAGTGATGCGCAGGTTCTTGATCTTGCCCGGGCGCCAGCTCTTGTCATAGGCAGTGGCGATCATTTCCTGGTCGTTCCAGCTGGTGACGCGCCACGGGCCCGAACCGGCGGGCTTGCCGGCGAATTCGCCCGCGCCCATTTCGGTGAAGGCCTGCATGTCCGCAACATAGAAGGCGGCGAACTTGGGGATCAGCAGTGGATCGGGCTGCTGGGTGACGAATTCCACGGTGTGGGAATCGATCGCCTTGTAGCTCGCCAGCTTCATGTTGCGCATGATGCCCGCGGGCTTGCCGGCATCGGAATGCAGGTAGTCGAAGATCTTGACCACGTTGGCGGCGTCATTCTTGCGGCCGGTGGTAAATTCCGTCTCCTTGCGGAAGGTGACGCGCCATGTGGTCGGATTGACGAGTTCCCACTTCTCGGCCGCGAAGGGGACGATTTCCGCCTTGTCGTTGATACGGACGAAGGAGTCGAAGACCGGTTCCCACCAATAGTTGCTCGGCCAGATATACTGGATGGCATAGGGGTTGCCGCGCGGGGGCGCCTTCGAATACATGGCGACGCGAAGTGTGTCGCGCTGGTCCGTCTGGGCCTGGGCTGGGGCGATGCCGGCAGCCAAGGCCAGTGCGGCCACGGCGACGCCGAGCGCCGCAGTTGTTGATTGGGTCATGATCTCATTCTCCCGGGATAGTCAGCCACCGTTGGCCGATCTGCGATCTGGAATGCCAGAATTGCGCTGGGGGCAATTCTATACCGGAAAGAGGTCTGTTTAGAATGCCGATTTGCAGGTTGAATTGGCGGCAAAGAGGGAGTTTTCTCCCGGCATGAACCAGAGCCCAGCGGCACCCGCCCGGCATGCCCCGGCCACCGCCCGCAACCGTGATCCCATCCTCGCCGCCATTGCGCCCATCCTGCCGGCGCGCGGCCTGCTGCTCGAGATTTCCAGTGGCACGGGGGAGCACGCCGCCTTCATGGCGCCGCGCCTGCCGCCGGGGCTGCTGTGGCAGCCCTCCGACCTCGACCCGGCCAGCCTGGCTGATATCGACGCCCATGCCCGGGCCAGTGGCTGCGATCGTATTCAGGCAGCAGTTGTGCTGGACGCCATGTCAGCGCACTGGCCCGTCCGCTGCGCCGACGCCATTCTTTGCTGCAACATGATCCATATCGCGCCCTGGGTGGCGTCCGAAGGCCTGTTCGCCGGTGCCGCCCGCACGCTGCCGCGAGATGCCCCCCTGATCCTCTACGGACCGTTCCGGCGCGATGGCGAGCACACGGCCCCGTCCAACGCGGCATTTGACGACTCGTTGCGCCAGCGCAACGCGTGCTGGGGCGTGCGTTGTCTCGACACCGAGGTGACGCCGCTGGCCCAGCGCAACGGTTTTTGCCGTGACGCAGTGCTGCAGCTGCCCGCCAACAACCTCCTCGTCGTGTTCCGGCGCAACGCCGCATGAATGACTTTCTCGCGCCCGCCCGGGCGCGGCTGCATCAGGTCTTCGGCTTCGCCGATTTCCGCCCGGGGCAGGGCGCGATTGTGGAAGCCGTGCTGCAGGGGCGCGATGTGCTGGCGGTCATGCCGACCGGCAGCGGCAAGTCGCTCTGTTTCCAGTTGCCGGCGCTGCTGCGCCCCGGCCTTACCGTGGTGGTCTCGCCCCTTGTGGCCCTGATGCGCGACCAGGTTGGGCAGCTGCGCGGCTATGGCGTGGCCGCCGCCACGCTCAACTCCACCAATGACGCCGCGGAGAATCGCGCCGTGCTCGATTCCATCCGCGACGGCAGCCTGCGCCTGCTGTATGTCGCGCCGGAACGGCTGACCAAGGACGGCACGATCGGCCTGCTGCGCGAGGCACGGATTTCACTGCTGGCGATCGACGAGGCGCATTGCGTGTCGCAGTGGGG
>CAXNFA010000369.1:0-3105 GCA_964201105.1 Alphaproteobacteria bacterium
CCACCGACATCACCTTCACCATCACCCGCGCCCAGCTCGACCGCGCCCTCAAGGTGCTGTCCGACATGCAGGGCAAGGTCGAATACGAAAAGGTGCTGTCCGATCCGGCGGTGACCAAGGTGTCGATCATCGGCGTCGGCATGCGCAGCCATGCGGGCGTTGCCCAGCGCATGTTCCAGGCGCTGGCCGACAAGGGCATCAACATTCAGGTCATCTCGACCTCCGAGATCAAGGTCAGCGTGCTGATCGCCGAGGAATACACCGAGCTCGCGCTACGCTCGCTGCACACCGCGTACGGCCTCGATGCCGCCTGAATCCCAGGGCCCGGCGCGGGCAGAGGCCCGGGCCCGGCTCGACCAGCTGTGGAAGCGCGGCACGGATTTCTTCGGCTGCCGCTATGCCATTCTTGGCGGCGCCATGAGCTGGCTTTCGGAACGGCATCTTGTCTCGGCCATTTCCAATGCCGGCGGCTTCGGCATGATCGCCTGCGGCGCCATGACGCCGGCCCTGCTCGACACCGAGATCGCCGAGACGGCGAAGCGCACGACACAGCCCTTCGGCGTCAACCTCATCACCATGCATCCCGACCTTGAGGCGCTGATCGACGTCTGCCTCCGGCACAAGGTCACCCATGTCGCGCTCGCCGGCGGGCTGCCGCCGGGCAGCGCCATTACCCGGCTTAAGGACGGCGGCGCCAAGGTCATTGCCTTTGCTCCCGCGCTCGCCATCGCCAAGCGCCTGGTGCGCAACGGCGCCGATGCGCTGGTGATCGAAGGCATGGAGGCGGGCGGCCATATCGGCCCGGTCAGCACCGCGGTGCTGGTGCAGGAAATCCTCCCCGCCATCACCGAGGTGCCGGTCGTCGTCGCCGGCGGCATCGGCCGCGGCGATGCGATCGCGATGTTCCTCGAAGCCGGTGCGGCCGGCGTGCAGATGGGCACGCGCTTTGTCTGCGCCACCGAGAGCGTGGCGCATCCGAATTTCAAGAAGGCCTTCATCCGCGGCGCCGCGCGCGATGCGGTGCCCTCGATCCAGCTCGACGAACGCTTCCCCGTGATTCCCGTGCGTGCCCTGGTCAACAAGGGCACGCAGCGTTTCATGGACACGCAGCGCACGGTGATCGACCGCTTCAACAGGGGCGAACTCACGCAAGGGCAGGCCCAGCTCGAGATCGAGCATTTCTGGGCCGGCGCGCTGCGCCGCGCCGCCATCGACGGTGATGTCGAGAATGGTTCGGTGATGGCGGGCCAGAGCATCGGCCTTGTCACCCGCGAGCAGCCGGTGGCGGAGATCATCGAGGAACTTGTCGGCCAGGCGCTTGATGTGCTGGCGCGGCGGATCGAACGCGCCGCCCCGGCGGCCCCGGCACCCGTCGGATGACGCCGACTGGCGCAACAGGACCACGGGTTCTGCTGCGGCAGTTGCGCGAGGTCATGGCCGGCAACGGGTCGCCCCAGCAGCGGCTCGACATCCTCACCCGCATCATCGCCGCCAACATGGTGGCGGAGGTCTGCTCGATCTACCTGATGCAGCCGGGCGAGGTTCTGGAACTCAGCGCCACCCATGGCCTGAAGCCCGAGGCGGTTCACAACACGCGGCTGCGCATCGGCGAGGGCATTGTCGGCGATGTCGCCGCGCATGCCAGGCCGCTGGCGCTCAGCGATGCGCAGAAGCATCCCAACTTCGCCTACCGCCCGGAAACGGGCGAGGAGATCTTCCATTCGATGCTGTCGGTGCCGGTGGTGCGCAGCGGCACGGTGATCGGCGTGCTGGCGGTGCAGAATCGCACGATGCGCGACTATCACGACGAAGAAGCCGAGGCGCTGCAGACGGTGGCCATGGTGCTGGCCGAACTCGTCATCTCGGCCGGGCTCGTGCGCATGGCCGACCTGATGAAGGCGAACGGCAATGTCACGCTGCCGCAGCGCATCGAGGGCCTGCCGCTGTCGGATGGCCTCGCCGACGGCATCGTCGTGCTGCACGAGCCGCCGGTCGAGGTGCACACGCTGATTGCCGAGGACCCGGCGGTCGAGACGGAACGCCTCAACCTGGCGCTCGACCAGCTCGCCCGCGCCATCGACGCCATGTTCGACGACGACGACATCGCGCCCGGCACCGAGCACTACGAGATCCTCGAGACCTATCGCATGTTCAGCCAGGATCGCGGCTGGCTGTCGAAGATCCGCGAGGGCATCGAAAGCGGCCTGACCGCCGACGCCGCCGTGCAGCGCGTGCAGATGGAAACGCACACGCGCATGGCCGGCATGGCCAATGCCTATTTGCGCGAGCGCCTGCACGACCTCGAAGACCTGTCGAACCGCCTTCTCCGGCTACTGGCCGGCCAGACGCTCGGCGTGCGGCCCGAGGAGATGCCTGACAATGCCGTCGTCGTGGCGCGCTCGCTCGGCCCGGCCGACCTGCTCGACTACGAGCGCAGCAAGCTGCGCGCGGTGCTGCTCGAGGAAGGCTCCGCCACCGAGCATGTCGCGGTGATCGCGCGCGCGCTGAACATTCCGATGGTCGGCATGATCGCCAACGCGCTGCAGCGCTTCCCGGCCGGCGACACGGTGATCGTCGATGGCCGCCAGGGCACGGTCTACCTGCGCCCCGGCGACGATGCCTACCAGGCCTATCAGGAAAACCTCGCGGCGCGCGACCGGCTGCGGCTGGAATATGCCGCGCTGCGCGACAAGCCGGCGGTGACCATCGACGGCACGCCCGTCAGCCTGCAGATGAACGCAGGGCTCCTGTTCGACCTGCCGCATATGGACGAGGCCGGCGTCGAGGGCATCGGCCTGTTCCGCACCGAGCTACAATTCATGGTGCAGGAAACCTTCCCCGACGTGGCGACGCAGGCCAGCATCTATAGCCGCGTGCTCGACGCGGCGGGCGCGCGGCCGGTGGTCTTCCGCACGCTCGACATCGGCGGCGACAAGGTGCTGCCCTATCTCGACCGCCCGGCGACGCATGAGGAAAACCCGGCCATGGGCTGGCGCGCGCTGCGCCTTGGCCTCGACCGTCCGGCGCTGCTGCGCAACCAGCTGCGCGCGCTGCTGCAGGCGGCGGGCGGCCGGTCCCTGCGCGTCATGTTCCCGATGGTGTCGG
>CAXNFA010000370.1:0-3103 GCA_964201105.1 Alphaproteobacteria bacterium
AGCGGCCGGGCCATTGGGGCCGCGCGCCACCGAAACCATCAGGTTGCCCCCATCGGCTCGGGCCGATGCGGGAGCGGCGGCGGGCCGCGGCGGTGCCGCAGCTGTCGCTGCCGGAAGCGGCGGCGCGGGAGCGGTTGCCACCTCGCGCTGCGGCGCGGCAGGAACGGCTGGGGACGGAACAGCGGCAGGACGGGCCGGCGCCACGGCGGCGGTGTCGGCGCCCCGCAGGATGTCGACGACGACGGAACCGCCATTGCGGAAGTGCCGAACGCGCGTCGCCGGATCGACGCGAACATCGACGGATGTTCCATCCGCGGCGGCAAAGCTGGTCGCACCGATGACGAGTGGCAGTCCGCCGCGAGTCAGGGGCGTGAGGTCCACACGACCCGGCCGCGAGAAGCGCAGCCGCAATTGGTCGCCGTCCTTGTCCAATGTGTACGTGACATTCGCGGGCCAGTCGAAAACGACCCGGGTGTAAGTTTCATGCGGCGCGGCGCGCACGCGCACGTCGGCCTGGCCCGGCGCGGCAGACGCGGCGGGGCGTGGGGCGGCGGGTACCTCCGCAACCGGCGAGGGCGTTGATGACGGCCGCGGCGCGGTCTCCGCCGGCGGTGCCGCGGCGGTCGCACCGCCCGACTTGCGCAGGTCCACGAGGACACTGTTGCCATTGGCGGTCGTCCGCACGGAATGCGGCCCAGTCATCGTCAGCACGACCGAACGGCCGCCGTCGCCCAGCGCCGCGCTCGACACATAGTCGCGCAGACCGGCCGCGATGGCGGCAACATCGCCCTGGAATGGACGGTCGAAGGTGATGGTGGCGGTGGTGCCGTTGACCTGCGCCTGGTGCTGCACCGGCGCGGCCCAGCCGAAGGTCACGCGTCCGAAGAAGGCCTGCGGCACGGCCCGCACCGCAACGGCTTCCTGGGCGCTGGCACTTCCAGGCGCGGCAAGGGACAAGACCGCAGCCAGCGCAAGGACCGGCAGGCGCACCCCACCCAGCAGCGCCGAGCGGCGCCGTTGGATCGGGAGGTCATGCGGCATTCTGCGCATGGGATTCCAGTATCGCGTCAACAGTTAGCAGCTGCAAGCTCAAGCGACACAAGAGCTGCAGCCATCACGGCTGCTAGCCGTTGGCCGGAGGCCGCGCTGGCGGCGGCGCGGCCGGTGGCACCGCGGCTTGCGGCTGGCCAAGGGTCTTGGGCAGTTGCTTGCGGGTGCGGATTTCCTCTGTCACCTGCCGGGCACGATCCGGGGTCATGTCCGACAGGATAGGGGCGAGCTTGGCCTCCTTCATCATCTCCGCGACATCGAGCAGGATGGTCATGTCGAGCTGGTCCCAGATGCGGGCGGCGTCCTTCGGCTTCATGGTCTCGTAGACCTTGACCAGGCTGCGCAGCTTTTCCAGTTCCTGGGCGTCATGCTGTTTCAGCAAGTCGGCGATGCGCGCCTCGACTTCCTTGAGGCCCGCGACCTTCTCCTCAATGCGCTTCTCCGCCGCGGCCAGCAGGTTCTCGCGGATGTCGAGCTCTCGGGCGCGCGCATCCAGCTGGTCGCGGCGCTGCGCCAGGCTTTGCAGCATGTCGACTTCCGAACGCGTGAAAAGCGGTGCGGCACCGGCAGTCGCCCCGCCACCCGAGGGCGGCGCGGCCACGCCACCGAAAGGATCTGGCTCAGGCGCGGGCGCCGGCGCGGCAGCCTGGTTCGCCGGCGGACGTGCCGGGGCTTGCTGCGCCCTCGCCTCTCCCAGTGTGAATCCGCGCTGCAACCAGTTCCCGCCCAGGGTCATGTCAGCGACGCGGACGCCGAGCACAAGGGCGCCAATTCCGATCACGACGGGCAGCAGGCGAAGGCGCTTCAGCATGAGGGTTCTCCTAACGGGCGCGCTGCAAGACCTGCATCAGGTCGCGTTCGCTTTCAGACCGCCGGGCCGTCAACGGCGGCGCCTTGGATGCCGCGCCGGGCACGATACCGGCCGAGCGCAGGTCGGCCTTGGCGCGGCCTTCGCCGATCGCCCGATCCAGCTTGTCAGCCACCTTGTTGGCGGCTTCGTTGATGAAGCGCAACTCGTCGGCCATGGCCCTGCCCTTCTCGATGCGCTCGGCGAGCACCCCGGAAAGTTCCGTGCCGGTGGTCTTGATCGACAGCAGGCCGGCCTGGGCGCGTTCCGTTGCCGCGCCAAATTCGCCGATCAGCTTCTTCATCGAAGCCTGGGCGGTGCGCAGCTCGGCCAGCCGGCGGTAGAGCAGCGTGCAATAGCCCAGAGTCGCCGCGAGCAGAACGATCAGCGTGCCGTCGAGAACCAATCCAGCCGTCATTCGTCTTCCCCCTTCTTGACCCGGTCCTTGATCTTGATCGCGACGGTGTTGCCGATCCGGCCCATATTGCCGGTCATCAGGCCTACACCGCCGCAACGCAATTCAACGTCCGAGTCCTTGGTGCTGTTGAACATGATGGTCGAGCCGATTTCGAGCTTCATGACATCGCCCAACAGCATGATCTTTTCATCCAGCACGGCCTGAAGATCGACCTCGGTCGCCCACAGCTCGGTGGCGAGATGGCTTTCCCAGATCGAGTCACGGCCGAATTTCTCACCCATGAACATCTGCAGCAGCAGTTCGCGAACCGGCTCGAGCGTGGCATAGGGCAGCAGCAGTTCAATGCGACCGCCGCGATCTTCCATGTCGACGCGCAGGCGGATGAGGATGGCCGCATTGGCCGGGCGCGCGATCGTGGCAAAGCGCGGATTGGTTTCCAGGCGATCGAAATTGAAGCGCACCGGGCTCAGCGGCTCGAAGGCCGTGCCCAGATCGTTGAGCACCACCGAGATCATGGTCTCGACCAGGGTGCGCTCGATGGTGGTGTAGGGCCGCCCCTCGATGCGAATCGCCGCCGTACCGCGACGGCCGCCGAGGAGCACGTCGACAATCGAGTAGATAAGCGACGAATCGACCGTGAGCAGGCCGTAATTGTCCCATTCTACCGCGCGGAAGACGCCCAGGATCGCCGGCAGTGGAATTGAATTCAGGTAGTCGCCAAAACGGATGGAGGTGATGTTGTCGAGTGAGACTTCGACATTGTCCGAGGTGAAGTTGCGCAAGGATGT
>CAXNFA010000371.1:0-3086 GCA_964201105.1 Alphaproteobacteria bacterium
GTCCGGCAGCGAGATCACGCGCAGTTCCACCTGCACGCCGATCTTGCCCAGGTCGCTGGCGGCGTGCTGGTAAACATCGACCAGTTCCTGGCTGTTGTTGGTCAGCTCGGCAACCATCTTCATGCCGTTGGGATAGCCGGCTTCGGCAAGCAGAGCCTTGGCCTTCGCCGGGTCATAGGCATAGGGCTTGATGTCGGGCTGGTAGCCGCGCACGGTGCGCGGCGCCGGCTGGCCGGTCGCCACCGTGCGACCGCCGATGATGTTCTTCAGATACTCGTCCTTGTTGACGGCGTGATTGATGGCGCGCCGCACCCGCACGTCCGACACCAGCGGCCGGTTGGTGTTGAAGAACATCGTCAGGTTCGAAGGCGCCATGGCGTTGTGCATATAGCCACCGCCTTCCTCGATCTCCTTCCCGGAGTCGGTGTTGACCTGGATGGCGATCTCGATCTGGCCCGACTGGAAGGCCGCCACGCGGGCCGAGGTTTCCGGCAACGACACCATGGTGAGCTTGTCGATCTTGCCCGGGCGCCAGCCTTCCTTGAAGGCTTCCATCGCCATGCGGTCCTGTTGCCAGGTGATGGCCTTGTAGGCGCCTGTGCCGACCGGCTTGGTCGCATAGCCTTCGTAGCCGACGTCGCGGAAGTGATTCCAGTCCATCCCCTTCACGGTGCCGAGCTGCTGGATGAAGACACCGTCCGGCTGGCTCGTGGTGACTTCAATCGTCGTCGCGTCAAGCGCCTTGGCACCAGCGAGGGCGGGGAAGTTGCGCGAGATGGCTACCGCGCGCGCCTTGCCGTCATCGGTGAGCAGGTAATTGAGCTGGTCGGCAATGTCCTGCGCCGTCATCGTCTTGCCGTTGTGGAACTTGACGTTCGGACGCAGCTTGATCTGGTAGGAGGTCGGCGACAGGCTTTTCCATTCGACCGCGAGTCCAGGCTGCGGTGTGCCCGCCTCGTCAATGTAGACGAGGTGGTCATAGGCGATCTGCAGGCCATAGCCTTGCGAGTTGGATGTGCAGCACAGCGGATTGCCGAGATTGGGCAGGTTGGCATGGCCCACGCGCAGCTCCGCCGCGCCGGCGGCCGCAAGGGTGGCAAAGGTGAGAGCCGCGGTGGCTGCGGCGCCCGTCAGGAACCGTACCGTCATCGATTTTCCTCCCGTTTGGCGGCCGCACGACCGCCTTGTTGTTTCCACGTCATGCTACGGCAGAAGGGGCTCAAAATCCCCATCGCGTGCGCGTGAATACGGCAAGGCAATATGCTAGCGCAGCCGCGTTCCACCCTGCGGGCAGGGATTCCTGCAATGCCCACACTGCGGGCAGCGTTCGCAAGAGCCGCGGACCGCGTCAGGACCGGATGGCGGCGGCGGTCCGCAGGCTGGCGGCAAGCAGCTGCATGGTGCGGCAGTAGTTCTGCCAGGACGGCTGGGCCAGATCCTTCTTCAGCGCGGCGCCATCGACCTTGGCCTGGACCCGCAAACCCTCCATCCGGTCGCGCTGCTCGGCGTCATAGCCCTTGATGAATTCCGAGAAGCCGTCTTCTTCGAGGTTGACGAAGAGGAAGGACGGGAAGATGTCGATCGACATCAGGGGGGCGTCGACATAGGTCGCCTTGGCGGGATCGACCTTGATGCCGGCCCGGAAACGGTCATAGCCCTGGCGGCACTGGATGATGTGCTTGTCTTCGACCAGGGCGGCGTAGCGTGCCGCCTGCTCGGGATTTGGCCCGCCGCAAGCAACCAGCAGGGGCCCGACCAGCGCGAGAGCCATCAACGGTGGGAAACGCATGATCCTGTTGTAGCGGTCTGCCCGGCGGGCGTCCATGCGGGCATGAGCACGCTGGTGCCGATGCGTGCCGGGTATGCCGGCTTACCTGCCTGCTTTAAGACCTGCTTTAAGACCTGCTTAACCCTGCCGGCCTAGACTGTCCGCAGTTTCCAACCCCGGACGTGCCATGCCCCTCAGCCTTTTGCATCGTTGCCTGACCGTCGGCGTCCTGCTCGTCTTGGGCGCCGGCCCCGCCGCCGCCCAGAGCCAGGCCGCCAAGACAGGCACCGGCCTGTCACGCTCGCCGGCCGGCGCCGCGTCGGGCCAGAGCGGCAACGCGGCGGGTGGGGCCGCGGCCAGCGGCGCCAGTGGCGGGCTCACCGTGGGCGCCGTGATGGCGGGCGTGGCGGCAGCAGCCGCGCTGGGTGCGCTGGTGGTGGTTGCGGCCGACGCCAAGGAAGACACCGCTGCCCCCAGCAACGCGACCTCAACTGCCTCCACCCAATAGATTTTTTCGCGGGTGAGGCGGTATCGCGGGACCATGCCCCGCGCTAACATGCCGGCTTCGGCGTTCATCCAGAACGCACCCACGGACCGGAGCCTGCCCCATGAGCAAAGTCGTCCGCAGCGAGGACGAGTGGCGTCGCCTGTTGACGCCCGAGCAATACGCGATCCTCCGCCAGAAGGGCACGGAACGCGCCTTCACCGGCAAGTATCACGACAGCCATGCCGAGGGCGTCTATGCCTGTGCCGCCTGCGGGCAGGAGCTGTTCTCATCCGACACCAAGTATGAGTCGGGCAGCGGCTGGCCCAGCTTCTACCAGGCGATCAGCCGCGAGCGCGTCGCCACAGAGGTCGACAACACCCATGGCATGACGCGGATCGAAGCCTTGTGCAGCAAGTGCGATTCGCACCTGGGCCATGTCTTCCCCGACGGGCCGCAGCCGACCGGCCTGCGCTTCTGCATGAATTCGGCCTCGCTGGAACTGAAGCCCAAGTCCGACAAGAAATAAGACCCGCGAGCACCGCGCGAGGAGACGCCCCTGCCGATCACCAAGCGCGACACCGCGGGCCCGGCCCGCACCGAGCGGCTTTCCCCGACTGGCCATGCCATCCTGGGCTGGCGCGAATGGGTGTCCATTCCGTCGCTGGGCATTCCCGCCATCAAGGCCAAGGTCGACACCGGCGCGCGCACCTCGGCACTACATGCTTTCTATATCGAGGCCTTCCGGGAACATGGACGGGAGCGCGTGCGTTTTGGCATGCACCCCTTGCAGAACCGAGAGGACATTGCCGTGGATTGCGTCGCCGACGTGCT
>CAXNFA010000372.1:0-3077 GCA_964201105.1 Alphaproteobacteria bacterium
AAGACGCGCCGTAAATGCTCCGCTCGCGATAGCCGGAGAGGTGCAGGCAGGCTTCCCGCAGGGTCTTGGATGGAATGGTGCCGGTGTTGATGCAGACGCCGCCGAGGTGGGCCTTGTGCTCGGTCAGGCCGACGCGCTTGCCCAGCTTGGCAGCCTGGATCGCAGCGCGGTGCCCGGCGGGTCCGGAACCCAGCACGAACAGGTCGAATTCATAGGCAGTGATTTACGGGCCCCCGGCGGCAACCGATGTTAAGCACAAGAACAGCAAGGCATTTTCGCCACAACGGCACGCCCGTGCAATGAAGATATCCACAGGCAGGGCGCGACAAGAAGGTTGTAGTTGAAACAATGAGCACGGTTTCGGGAATGGACATGGAAACGGCGACGGATCGACCCGTGGTCGATCTCAAGAATATCGGGCCGATCACGGCCCTCCATCTGCACACGATCGGTGTGATGTCCGAGGCCGAATTGCGCCGGCTGGGGCCGGTGGCGGTCTATCGCCGCATCAAGCATGTTGACCCGGAGAACACCACCATTGTCCTGCTCTACGCCCTGCAGGGCGCGCTGACCGACACGCACTGGAACGACCTGCCCAAGCCCGTGAAGTAAGCCCTGCAGGACGAACTGCAACGCAACCCGGCGCCGCTGGCCGGCTGATTCACACGGCCAAGTTAGCCATGGCCCTCATCGCACCGGTGTCCCCGAACCACTAGCTCACGGCGCCGACAACGGCTAGGCGCTCGTCCGGGCCAGAAACAAAAAGGGCCGGTGAGATTTCCACCGGCCCTTTCATCGTCTGGTCGCCTACTTGTTCGGCTGCGGCGTATAGCGGAGATAGGGCTTCACGGTCTTGAAGCCCTTGGGGAACAGGGTCTTCGCTTCCTCGTCCGACACGGCCGGCACGATAATCGTGTCCTCACCGTCCTTCCAGTTCACAGGCGTCGCCACCTTGTGTTTGGCGGTGAGTTGGAGCGAATCAATCACGCGCAAGATCTCGTCGAAGTTGCGCCCCGTGCTGGCTGGATAGGTGATGCTGAGCTTTACCTTCTTGTCCGGGCCGATGACGAAGACCGAGCGCACGGTCAGCGTGTCATTCGCATTGGGGTGGATCATGCCATAGGCATTCGCCACCTTGCGGTCGGCATCGGCAAGCAAGGGGAAGTTGAGCTTTGTGCCTTGCGTTTCCTCGATGTCCTTGGCCCAGGCCTTGTGGTCGGGCAAAGGATCGACCGAGAGGCCGACAACCTTGACGTTGCGCTTGTCGAATTCAGGCTTCAGCTTCGCCACGGCACCGAGCTCAGTGGTGCAGACCGGGGTGAAGTCCTTGGGGTGCGAAAAGAGCACGCCCCAGCTGTCGCCGAGAAACTTGTGGAAGCTGATCGGACCTTCGGTCGAATCCTGCGTGAAATCGGGGGCGATATCGCCGAGTTGCAATGCCATGGTTTCCTCCCTGTCTGTTGGGGTGGTTGTCCCCGTGGATATGGGTGGTAATTCCAAAGCGATCAAGTTGTATATTTATATCAACAAACAAGGATTGTGATATGTCTCTTGTCGAGCCGCTCGCCCGCACCACCATCTTTGTCCGCGATTTTGAACGCTCGCTCGCCTTCTATCGCGACCTGCTCGGACTATCGGTGCTGTTCGACATTACGCTCCCGAACCCGTCCGCCAGCCAGATCACGAATGAAAATGCCGAGGCCTTGCGCATCATCGTGCTGACGGCGGGCGACACCGAGATCGGAAATATTGGCCTCGCCCAGCCGCTCGGCGCCAATCCGCCGCTGCCGCACCGGCCGATTCCCGAACGCATCACCTTTGGGGAAACCTGCCTCGTCATCCGCACCCAGCATCTCAAGACGCTGCTGCCGAAGCTGCGGGTGCATCCCGGCGTGCATCTGATCAGCGAGCCGACCCAGATCCTGGGGCGCGGCGGCCGCGAGCTGTGGGAGATTTTCGCGCGCGACCCCGATGGCGTGCTCGTCAACCTCGCCTATGTCGGCCCGTGGGAATAATCCTCACACCCCCTGGGTGATGACGTTGACCACGGCCTGACGCTTTTCCTCGCGCACGACCTTCAGCGCGCGTTCCAGCGCGGGCATAAGGTCGTCGGGCGAATCCACCTGCTCGCCATGACCACCCGAAGCGGTGACGATCTTCTCGTAGTCGGGCGTCGGTTCCAGATGCGTCAGTGGCGCCTGGTTGCTCTTCGCCGCGAAGCCTTCGGGATACATGCTCTTGGTGGCGCGGCTCACCGCGGCCCACATGCGGTTGTTGTAGATGACGGTCAGCGTCGGCAGGTCGTGCGCGCGCGACACGAAATGCGCTGATGTCGGGTTGCCGAAGATATAGGCACCATCGCCGCAGCAGGTGATGACGGTCTTGTCGCGCGCCGCCAGCTTGACGCCTAGCGCGGTGCCCAGTCCCCAACCCAGGCCGCCAACGGGGCTCGCCGAGAAGAACTGGCCCGGCGCGTCGAAGCTCAGGAAGTCCTGCACCACCGGCGACTCGTTGATGAGGATCGAGTTGGTGCCTTTCACCGCATTGACGCAATCGGTGACGAAGGCCGCGGACAGCGGCCGTGCGACGCGCGCCTTGACCAGCAGCGCGGCGCGGTCGGCCAGGATCGTCTTGCGCAGGCCAGAAACCCTTTCGCGCCGCGCCGCCACGCTGGCATCGCCGCTCTTCACCTTCGCCGTCAATGCATCATGCAGATCCCTGAGCGCCAGAGCCGGATCGGCGGCGATGGCGAGGTCGGCGCGGAAGGACCGCATCGGATAATCGGCATAGAGCGGGTCGGCGCCGATATGGACAACCGGCACATCGGCGCCGGGCTTTTCCGTCATCGGCGTCCATGGCACATCGGTGTCGAGCGCAATGACCAGGTCCGCCTGCGGAATGACCTTCTCGGGTGCGAAGCCGAGATGCATGGGGTGGTCGGTCGGCAGGTTCATGAAGCGCGCCCAATTCATCACCACCGGAATGGCGAAGTCATCGGCGAGCGTCGCCAGCGCCGGCACGGCTTCGCGATAGCGGCCGACGGTGGTGGTGACGATGACCGGAAACTTGGCGGCGGC
>CAXNFA010000373.1:0-3076 GCA_964201105.1 Alphaproteobacteria bacterium
CGACCGGCTCAAGGGGCTGGTCAGCGAGATCAAGCATCGCGGCGGCGATGCCGTGGCGCTCACTTGCGACGTCAACGACGACGATGCGCTGAGAAAGGCCTTTGACGACGCGGAAAAGGCCCATGGGCCAGTGCAGGTGCTTGTCAACAACGCCGGCATCACCCGGCCGGGCCCGGCGGTGGACATCAAGCGCGCCGACTGGGATGCGGTGATGGACACCAACCTGAACGCCGTCTGGGTGTCGTCTCAGGAAATGGCGCGCCGCATGATTACGCAGGGCACCAAGGGCTCGATCATCAACATCGCCTCGATCGGCGGCATCCGCACCTTCTCGATGGTGACGCCCTATGTCGTCTCCAAGGCGGGCGTCATCGCGATGACGCGCAACCTTGCCATCGAGCTGGCGCAGAAGGGCGTGCGGGTGAATGCCATTGCGCCCGGCCTGTTCGACACCGAGCTTGGCATCGAATACCGCAGCAACAACCCCGGCCGCCGCGAAAGCATGATGAGTCGCATCCCGATGGCCCGGCTGGGCGAATATCGCGAACTGGACGGCGCCATGCTGCTGCTCGCGTCCGATGCATCGACCTACATGACCGGCGAGGTCATCGTGGTTGACGGTGGCTATTCGCAGAACAGCATCTGACGGGAAGGGCAGGGGATGAGGAGAAGGTCTGGCGAACCCATTCTTCGTGCCATCCTCGGCCTGACCGGCCTTGTCGCCCTGGCGACGGGCGGCAATGTCGGCTTTGGCGGCATCGCCACGCTGGGGCTCGAAGGCTCGCGCGATTTCTTCCAGGTCACCGATCCGCCGGCCTTCGCCGTGCATGACAGTCATGTCCGCTATCTCGGCGGCTTGTGGTTCGGCATGGGCTTCCTGTTCCTGGCCGCCGCCGTGCGGCTCGACCGCCTGCGCGTCGCGGTGCTGGCGGCGCTGGCGCTGATGGTCGTGGGCGGCCTCGCACGCCTGTCCGCCAGCGACCTGTCCGTCCTGGCTTCACCTTTGGTCGGGCCAGCCTTCGCGGCGGAGTTGATCCTGATGCCGCTGCTGTTCTGGCGTGTGTGGGCGGGCGGCCGGGCGCGGTCTGCCGGCCGCGCGTTCCAGGATTAGAGCATGGCCTCTTTAGACGCGATCGCGTCTAAAGAGGGATACATGCTCTAGGTTCTTGATAAAGCTAGAGCAATCACTTCGTCTTTGATCGAAGAGCAATTCGATCAAAGACGAAATTGCTCTAGGCTGCGCTGGCGTTCCGGCCGCGCCACACGGCCAGCACCTCGTCCACCGTCGTCAGCGTGGCGAACATATGCGCCATGGACCGCAAGGCCATCGTGTGGCGCTTGGGGTCCACTTCACCGACAGCATCCTGGGCGACAAAGACGCGGTAGTCGCGCTGGGCGGCATCGCGCACCGTGGTCTCTACGCACATATTGGTTGTCACCCCGCAGACCACCAGATTCTCGATCTTCATCGCGTTCAGGTAGCTTTCGAGCTGGGTGGCGAAAAACGCGCTCGGCCGGTTCTTGGTGATGACCACGTCATGCGGGTCGGGGCCAAGCTCGGGAATGATCTCGGAATCCCAGCTGCCGATATGCAGGCTGGCGACCTTCAGGGCGCCGGGCATCAGTTCACGAACCGCAAGGCCGGCATCGATATAGTCGGGGTGGCGGACATACTGCGTCTGGATCACGGGCACGCCGGCCGCCCGGGCGGCCTTAGCCAGGGTGATGCAGGGCTCCACCGGCTTCTTCAGCCCGGCAATGTCGAAGCCCCGTGTCACCATCGATCCCTTGTCATTGCAGAAGGCATTCTGCATGTCGATGACGACAAGGGCGGTCGGGCGGTTGTCGAGTTGCATCACGGCGAGGGCTCCCCTTTTGGTTGCGCCACTCTATCAACTGGGAGGGGGAGCGCCACTCCCCTGGACGGGCAGGCGGCGTGTTGACTTCCACAGGGCTTATCGCCAAGGTTCGGGCGCGGAAACAATGGACACCGGCAAACCGGAGTTTGGACGGCTTGAACCCCCCCCCGTCAACTCTTGCAAGCGGAACCGCCCCGGGCGGTTGCCGGGTCCCCTTGCAGCATCTCCTGCTGACGCCCGCATCCCACCAAACCGGCGATACAGCCTGATTCCCCCGCCTGGTTGAGAGGCTTGACCCGACGTGACTGATGACACCAACACCCCCTCCTTCCGCAACAAGGCGGAAAGCGAGCTCTCGCGGGCCGTGGACAAGGCCTACCGCGTCATTCGCATGCGCATCGTCACCGGCGCGCTGGCCGGCGGCTCGCAACTGGCGGAAGAGGAATTGGCGCTCTCCATCGGTGTCAGCCGCACGCCCGTGCGCGATGCCCTCAAGCGCCTGCACAGCGAAGGCCTGGTGGTCCTGGAACGCTACCGTCAGGGGCGCGTGGCCCAGATTGCCGAAGAGGACATCCAGGAAATCTTCGAAATCCGCCGTGACCTCGAAAGCATGGCCGCCCGCCGCGCCGCCCGCCGCATCACGCCGGAAATGCTCCAGCATATGGAAGAGGTGAATCGCCAGCTCGAAGTCCTGGTGGCGGGCTGGTCGTCCGAGAATCTGCCCCAGTTCATCGACCTCAACATCGAATTCCATCTCATCGTGCTCGAGGCGTCAGGCAGCCGCCGCCTCAAGTCGATCCTGACGCCGATGATCGACATGCCGCTGACCAGCTTCTCGCGCCGCTCGCCGGACCGGGGCGGCGTAGGCCTCTATGAGCAGGCGGTGCGCCATCATCGCGAGCTGATCGATGCGCTGAAATCCGGCGACGAGGACTGGGCGCACACCCAGATGCGTGCGCATCTAAGCTCGTCGCACGCTGCCGGTGCGATGGATTCCTGAAAGGGGTTGGTTTCAGCCGGCGATCGGCTGGCTGACCGGCGCAAGGTTGCCCAGGAACTGCTCGGCGCAGGCACGCCAGGACAGGGTCGCCGCATGGTCTCGGCAGCGGGCACCAGGAATCTCCAGCGCCGACCGTGCGGCCTGGGCGAGGTCTTCGTTCAGGCAGCCGATGCCATAGCCGTTGATCACGTCGTTCGGCCCTGTCACGGGGAAGGCG
>CAXNFA010000374.1:0-3074 GCA_964201105.1 Alphaproteobacteria bacterium
CAGCTTCCTGCATGGCGAGTTCCCTCAGATTCGGCCTGTCAGCAACAGGACAATCAGGAGAACGGTGACGAGACCGCTGGGGCCGTAGCCCCAACCGCGGCTATGCGGCCAGGCAGGAATGGCGCCCAGCAGCAGCAGAACGAGAATGATGATCAGAATTGTCCCGAGCATGGGGCACCCCTTGCGTTGCGATAATCAGCGAACGCCAGTCCCCCTGCGACGTTCCCCGCTACCTCACCGGGGGTTGGGGCAATTGTGGGGCGCCCGTCAGGATCTGATGGCCTCGTCCAGCGCTGTGATGCACAGCGTGACGTGGCGTTCGCTGCAACTCTGGCCCATCAGGCCGATGCGCCAGACCTTGCCCGCCAGGGCGCCAAGTCCGGCGCCGATCTCGATGCCATACCGCTCGAGCAGGAAGCGGCGCACCTTTGCCTCGTCCACGCCCGCGGGCACCCTGACCGTGTTGAGTTGTGGGAGGCGATGCGCCGGATCGACCAGCAAGTCCAGGCCGATGCCCTTCAAGCCGGTGACGAAGGTGTCGTGCAGGCGCTTGTGGCGTGCCCAGGCGTTTTCCAGCCCTTCCTCCAGCAGCATGATGAGGGATTCGTGCAGCGCGTAGAGCGCGTTGACGGGCGCGGTGTGGTGATAGCTGCGTGCGCCACCCGTGCCGCGCCAATAGGAAAGGATGAGGTTGAGGTCGAGCAGCCAGCTCTGCACCGGGGTTTTGCGCCGTGCCACCGCGGCGAGCGCCGCTTCGCTGAAGGTGACCGGGGAAAGGCCCGGCGGGCAGGACAGGCATTTCTGCGTGCCGGAATAGACAGCATCCGCGCCCCAGGCATCGACCTCGACCGGCACGCCACCCAGCGACGTCACCGCATCGACGATGGACAGCGCGTTGTATTTCTTCGCCAGCGCGCACAGCGCAGCCGCGTCGGAAAGGACGCCGGTCGATGTCTCGGCATGCACGAAGGCCAGCGCCTTTACCTGTCCGGCCGATCGCAGCGCGGCCTCCACCTTGGCGAGATCGACCGGCTTGCCCCAATCGTCATCTATCACCACGGCCTTGCCGCCAGCCCTTTCGACATTTTCTTTCATCCTGCCGCCAAAGGCGCCGTTGCGGCATACGACGACGGCGTCACCTGGCTCCACCAGGTTGACGAAGCAGGCTTCCATGCCAAGCGATCCAGGGCCGGGCAGGGGAAAGGTGACGTCATTGCGGGTGCGGAAGGCCTGGCGCAGCAGTTCCTTCAATTCGTCCATCATGCGGACGAACTCCGGGTCAAGGTGACCGATGGTCGGCCGCGCCGACGCCGCGTTGACGCGCGGATGCACCTGCGACGGGCCCGGGCCCATAAGGATACGGTCGGGCGGCGTGAAGGAGGCGATGGGCGTGTTGCGGCGTTCGGTCATCGATCAGGCCCTCTGGAAATGAAACCCGCCGCGTGAGGCGCGGCGGGCTCGCATTAGCTCGGCTTTGGGCTCAGGACCAGGTCTTCGTCGCGGGCGACTTGATCTCGATCTGAACGCATTCCTCCAGTGCTTCCGACACATGCGGCACGCCCGGCGGATGGCGCCACACGTCGCCCGCCTCGGCGATGAATTCCTTGTCGCCGATCTTCATCTTCAACTTGCCGTAGACGAGCGTTGCGACCGATTCGTGATCGGGATGCTGGTGGACCGGATCGATCAGTCCCTTGCCACGCTTCGCCTTCAGCACGACGAAGTCCTTGGTCACCATCATCACCTTCAGCGTCAGGTCGCCCTGTTCCTTGGCGCCCTCCACGGCATGAATCGTTTCATAGGGGATGTCCTTGTCCGCGCGGTAAAGCTCGGTCATCACCTTGAGTTGGCGTTCGGGGGATAGTGCCATGTTCGGTCTCCCTGTGTTTTCTGGTGTCCCTGTTGAACCGCAGGGGCGGCGCAAGGTCAAGGCGAGATCACGGTTGACTTCGACGGGCGGAACCTGTGACGCATCGTCGCCCCATCGATTTGACCTTGCTGCGACTCCCTCGCGTTTCTACGGTGCGGCCATGAACGGCGCAGGCAATTCAGGAACGACGGTCAGCGGGTGGCGCGGCTTCGCCGCCATCCTTGCACTCTTCGTCCTGGCCTTCGGCACGGTCTTGCAAGTCGGGCATCGGCCGGCCAGCGGCGCGTCGCCCGGGGTGGTCGCCGGGGCCTGGATGGTCCTGTGCGGGCCGGCGGGCAAGGTGTTGCTGCCGGCGAGCGAGGGCGGGCAGTCCGAGGCGCCCCAGAATCAGATTCCTTACTGCCCGGTTTGCCACGCGCTGCACATGGCATCTGCGGCGGCACCGCTGCCGCAGGTCATGGTCCTGCGAGCGCCAGACGAGTGCGGTGCGCCAACCCATGCCGACATGTTGGCGGTGGCGCTGCCGGATAGTCGTCATTCGCCACAAACAGCCCGCGGACCTCCGATCCCCGCCTGATGCTTCTTGCGCCGGCCCATGGGGCCGACGATCGACACATCATGCGAATTTTCCTTTCGGAGGCATTTCATGCGTTCCTTTCTGATCGCCTGCGCGCTCGCGCCGGCCTGCCTGCTGTCCGCGGGCGCCTTTGCCCATGTTACCCTTGAGAATCAGCAAGCCGTTGCGGGTTCGACCTACAAGGCCATCTTCCGTGTCGGTCATGGCTGTGGCGAATCGCCCACCATCCGCATCCGCGTGCAGATTCCTGACGGCGTGCTGAGCGTGACGCCGCAGCCCAAGCCAGGCTGGCAGCTTGAGACCGTCAAGGCGAAGCTGGCGACGCCGGTGTCCAACGGCCATGGCGGCCAGATTACGGACGCCGTGCGGGAAGTCGTCTGGTCGGGTGGCAAGCTGCCGAACGACCACTATGACGAGTTCGTGCTGCGCGCCGCCCTGCCCGACAAGCCGGGGACGACCATCTACTTCCCGGTGGTTCAGGACTGCGAGCAGGGCGCTAATCGCTGGATCGAAATCCCGGAAGCGGGCAAGACGATCGGCGACTACAAGCAGCCGGCCGCGCAACTGCGGCTGACGCCCAAACCCTGAGAGTGGGAGAGGCGGGCCACGTTTGTGGCCCGCCGACCC
>CAXNFA010000375.1:0-3055 GCA_964201105.1 Alphaproteobacteria bacterium
CTGCGCAAGTTCATCTACCGCAACAGCAACCTCGAATATTCGTCGGTCCCCGGCCTGATCACCAGCCTGGAGACGCCGCCGCGCCTCGATTGCCTGCTGCCGGCGGGCGAGGCGGAAGACCTGTTCGCGCTCAAGTCGCTCTACCGCGAGGGCGACATCGCGCAGACAGCGCGCTCCCCGGCCAATGTCCGCCTGCTGTGGGAGGTGTGCCGCGTGCCCGACTTCCGCAAGACGATGGCGGATGCGCATGTGCGGCTGCTGGGCGAGATCTACCGCCACCTGATCGGCCCCGGCGCGCGCATCGAGCGCGACTGGATGGCGGCGCAGATCGAGCGGCTGGACCGCACCGTCGGCGACATCGACACGCTGGCGACGCGGCTGTCCTTCATCCGCACCTGGACCTATGTCTCCCACCATGGCGACTGGGTCGATGACCCGCTGCACTGGCAGGGCCGCACCCGCGCCATCGAGGACCGCCTGTCGGACGCCCTGCACGAGCGCCTGACGCAGCGCTTCGTCGACCGCCGCACCTCGGCGCTCAACCGCCGCCTGAAGGATGCGGCCGAGATGATCGCGACGGTGGAGACGGACGGCGCCGTGACGGTCGAAGGCCATGCCGTCGGCCACCTGCGCGGCTTCCGCTTCGTCAGCGAGAAGAGCACCGGCGCGCTGGAGCAAAAGGCGCTGCGCACCGCCGCCAACCGCGCGCTGCAGCAGGAGATCGCGCGGCGCGCATCGGACGTCGCGCATGCCGACACGCTCGACATCGGCCTTGACCAGACCGGCCGCCTGCTGTGGAAGGAACAGCCGGTGGCGCAGCTGGTCGCCGGGCCCTCGCCGCTGCAGCCGAAGATCAACCTGCTGCATTCCGAATTGCTCGCCGGCAAGGCGCGGGCGGCCGTGGAAGACACGCTGCGACGCTGGGTGAAGAGCGAGATCAACCGCACGCTCAACCCGCTGGTGCGGCTCAACCGCCTCAACCTGACCGGCGCCGCCGGCGGTATCGCCTTCCGCATGGAAGAGAAGCTCGGCCATGTTGGGCGCGGCGACGTGACGGAGCTGCTCGCTGCCGTCAGCGCCAAGGACAGAAAGCGGCTGCGCCAGGCCGGCGTGCTGATCGGCCGCGCCTTCCTGTATATGCCCGCGCTGCTGAAGCCGGCGCGCAGCCAGTTCGCGCTTCTGCTGTGGGCCGTGCATGAAGGCCTGCCGCTGCCGGCACTGCCCGCCGCCGGGCGCGTGTCGTTTGAAACCGAAGGCCTGCCGCCGGCGGCCTGCGTTGTAGCCGGCTATACCCTGCAGGGCCGCCGCGCCATCCGCATCGACATGTATGAGCGGCTGGCGACCACGGCGGCGGAACTCGCGCTCGCCGGCGCCTTCCCCTGCACGCCCGCGCTGCTGTCGCTGGTCGGCGCCAGGCGAGATGAATTTCCCGCCATCATCCGCGCGCTCGGCTATCGCAGCCTGGCGAAGACGGTCGAGGGCGAGGCGTTGTATTCACCGAAACGCTCGCGCAACCCGAAGCACCGGCGCGCCGCCGACGTGCCGCCGGCCGCGCAGGAGCCGGTGCGGAGCAGACCCGCGGTCGATCCCCGCTCGCCCTTTGCGGCGCTGGGGCAATTGCGGGTGGCGGGGCAAAAGGGATCACAACGGTAGGGGGTCTTCATTGAGCGACACGCTGCGGATCGACAAATGGCTGTGGTACGCGCGCTTCTTCAAGACGCGCAGCCTGGCGAGCAAGGTGTGCGCCGACGGCCACATCCGGGTGAATGGCCGCCCGGTCGCCAAGGCCAGCCACACGCTCAGGGCTGGCGATGTGCTCACCTTCCCGCTCGGGCACGCCATTCGCGTGGTCGCGGTGCTGGGCCTGGGCGAACGGCGCGGACCGGCGAGCGAGGCGGCGTTGCTCTACAACGACATGTCCGATCCGCCGCCGCCGCGCGAAACGGCGCTGAACACGCTCGCCTTCCGCACGCCCGGCAGCGGCCGCCCGACCAAGGCCGACCGACGCGCCACCGACGCGCTGCGCGGGCACGAGTAAGGCCTTGATCTCGCCCCGCTAGCTGGACGCTGGCGGGGCGAAGTGATACCCACGCGGCATGCTGAACCGCATCCGCGACCTTTTGCTCAAGACCGGCCCCGGGCCAGACGTGCCCGATCCCGGCCAGCGCCTGAAGCTGGCGGCCGCCGCGCTGATGGTGCGCGCCGCCTCGCTCGACGGCGACTTTGGCGATGCCGAGCGCGACACCATCCGCCGCCTGCTGCGCGAGCGCTTCACGCTCAGCGCCGATGACACCGCCGCGCTGATCGCCGAGGCCGACGCGGCGCAGGAGGACAGCCAGCAGATCCTGCCCTTCACCCGCGCGCTCAAGGACGCGCTGGACGAGTCCGAGCGGGTGCGGATCATCGAGATGCTGTGGGAAGTGGTGCTCGCCGACGGCGCGGTGCACGACTATGAATCGAACCTGATGCGGCGCCTGTCCGGGCTGCTCTATGTGTCCGACCAGGATTCCGGCGCAGCGCGGCGGCGAGTGCAGACGCGAACCGTTCGCAGCAACTGACCTGGCAGCGGGCCGTCATCTTGGCCATGGAACGCGGCGGGGGAACCCGCTACTTTCTCGACGCTGAAGCGAAAACGTTCTGAGTTGGAGACCGAAGAATGACCTATGTCGTCAACGAGGCCTGCATCAAGTGCAAGTTGCAGGACTGCGTGGAGGTGTGCCCGGTCGACGCCTTCTATGAAGGCGAAAACATGCTTGTCATCAGCCCGGACGATTGCATCGACTGCGGCGTCTGCGAGCCGGAATGCCCGGTCGAGGCGATCCGCCCCGACACCGACGATGTGTCCGGCCCCTTTGTCGCGATGAACGCCGAATACGCCAAGAAATGGCCCAACATCAACCACAAGGGCGATGTTCCGGACGACGAGGCGCAGTTCCGCGACAAGAAGGACAAGTTCAAGAAATATTTCAGCCCGAAACCCGGTCAGGGCTCCTGACACTTCTGTCACAAAAGGCCATTTTGTCCACAGCCCTGTGGATAAAATGGCCCCCGGGCG
>CAXNFA010000376.1:0-3049 GCA_964201105.1 Alphaproteobacteria bacterium
GTAGACGGCGCCGCTGACATAGTTCTGCGGCTCCAGTTGCGGCGGCGTTTCCCAGGCCTGGGCGGTGCGGGCGCTCATGCGACACTCCGTTCGAACAGTGTGGCGTCCCGCCCCAGTGCATCCATCGCCTGGTTGTGGCCGATGACGCGGGCGAAGCCGAAGCCCATCACGTCGAGCGCGGCCTGGTGCTGGGATTCCTTCAGGTCGGCGGTGCATTCGCGCACCACGAAGGTCTTGTAGTCGTGCTGGCAGGCATCGCGCACGGTGGTCTCGACACAGATGGCGGTGGTGACGCCGCCGACCAGGATCGTGTCGATGCCGCGCGCCGCCAGCAGCGTGTGCAACGGCGTGCCGAAGAAGGCGGAATAGCGGATCTTCTCGATCACCATGTCCTCGGGACGGATCGCCGCCTGCACCTCGGGCACGAAATCGACATCCGGCCCATCCGACCGCATGGAACCGAACTTCTTCAGGTGCGGGCTCAGGTGGTGGTAGACGACACCGGCATCGGCATAGTCCGGCCGGTGACTGATGCGCACCCAGACGATGGGCAGCCCCGCCGCCCGCGCCGCGCCGGCCATCTCGACACAGCGCTGCGCCGCCACCAGGCAGCCCGACACATCACGGCCGAGCTTGCCCAGCGTGCCATCGGGCAGGCAGAAGCCGCGCTGCAGGTCGATGGCGACAAAGGCGGCCTTGGCGGGACGGAGTTCCATGGCGTTCTTCAATTCCTCTGGATGCCGTTGCGCGGCGCCACGCCGGGCTTGAGGCCGCCCGAGAGATCATATTCGTCCAGATTGTGGAACGGCAGCGGTGTTTCGGCAAACAGGCCCGCGAGCCGGTCACGGTAGACCGCAATCTGCGCCTGCCGCGCCGCGTCATCGCTGCGCACCACGTCATAGGCGGCGAAAGGCGCCACCACGTCAAATCCCTGGAAGCGCAGCGCGTTGTGGATGGGCCAGAGGATCACGTCGATGGGCCCATGCCGGCCGTTGGGCGCGAAGCCGCCGGGCTTGCCGCCGGTGGTCAGCGACAGCATCGCCCGCTTGCCCGCCATGCCGCCCCTGTCGAAGAACTTGCCCCGGGGCGGGTCGTTGACGAAGCCTTCCGAAAAGACGCGGTCGAACCAGCCCTTCATGATGGCGGGCAGGCCATACATCCACAGCGGAAACTGGAACAGCACCGCGTCGGCCCAGGCGAGCTTGGCGTGCTCGGCCGCGATGTCGGGCGCCGTCGTGCCGTTGGCGAAGGCGGCCGACTGTTCGCGCGGGATGACAAGACGCTCGGGAAAGTCGCGGACGGGGAAGTCGCGCGCATCGAGAACCGGATTGAAGTGCATCGCATGCAGGTCGTTGACACGCACGGCGTGCCCCTGCCCTTGCAGCGCCGCGATGGCGGCGTCCTTCAGCGCGGCGTTGAAGGAGAGCGGCTCGGGATGGGCATGGACGAGAAGAACCTTCATGCGGTGCGCCCGGCGGCGCTGGCGCCATCGACAAGGATTTCCGAACCCGACATGTAGCTGCTGGCGTCCGACGCGAGCAGCAGCAGCGCGCCTTCCAGTTCATTCTCGCGCCCGACACGGCCCATGGGAATGCGCGCTCGGCTGCGCTGGCCTTCCGGCGAATTGGCGAAGCCCGGCGCGAGTTCGGAATCGAACAGCCCCGGCGCGATGGAATTGACCCGGATGCGCTGCGGCGCCAGTTCCCAGGCAAGCGCCCGGGTCAGGTTGGCGAGCCCCGCCTTGGACGAGACATAGCCCGGCGTATTGAGCCGCACCCGCACCGCGGCGACCGAGGTGATGTTGATGATGCTGCCACCGCCCGGCGGCAGGCTGTCCTTGCGGGCCACCATGCGCCGCGCCACCACATGCGCCGCCCAATAGGCCGCGGTCAGGTTGAGGTCGACAATGCGGGTGAAGTCTTCCAGCGACTGGTCCAGCACGGGCCTCGACACGGTCGAGCCCGCGTTGTTGACCAGCACGTCGATGGGCGCGAAGTCGCGCTCGATGCGGTCGATCGCCGCTTCCAGCGCCGTCGCATCGGTGACGTCGAGCGGCAGGGCAAAGGCCGAGCCGCCGGCCGCGCCGATTTCCGCCGCCAGCGCTTCCAGACGCTCGGCGCGCCGGGCCACGATGGCAACCTTCGCCCCGCGTGATGCAAACAGCCGCGCGGCGTTGCGGCCAATCCCGCTCGATGCACCCGTCACCAGGATGCAGCGGCCTTTGATGTCGAACAGATCCTGCACGTCAGTCCTTCTCCCGCCGCGAGTCGTTGCGCGCGATGACACGTCCGAGTTCCATGGTCGCCGCCCGCAATATCTGCCGGTCGGCGCCCGGCCCGAGATCGAGGATCGAGGCCAGCGCCTTCTCGGCAAGGTCCGCCTGGCCCTGCGCCTCGGCCACGCTGGATATGTAGAAGAAAAAGAAGGAGAAGGCGTAGTCCTCGACCAGCGAGGAATTCGGGTCGGTCGCGCGGTCCTGCACCGCGACGCGGTCCATCTCGCCCAGCAGCCACGAGATCAGCGGGCCGGGCCACGGCGCCAGGTTGGTCCGGTTGCGGCGGATGGTGGCGACCAGCGCCGCGGGATACTGCCCGAGCCGCGCCATGGCGGCGATATGCCAGATCGCGGCCTCGAGGTTGTCGGGGTCGCGGCGGAAGGCCTCGCCCGTCGCCTCGGCGCTGCGCAGGAAGTTGGCCGTCATGAAATCAGCCTGGCCGCCAATGAGCGCGGCCTTCGCGGCGATGGGGTCGCGCGCCTGCTCGAGCCAGGGCGCCGTGCCGCTGCAGGGGCCTGCCTGCCACGGGCAGCCCTGGGCCCGTGCCTCGCCTGCCGCCAGCAGGCCGATGACGAGCAAGACAGCGAACGGTGGCCGCACCGGCAAATCGCTCAGCGCGCGGTGGCGACGGCGCCGTCGATGATGATCTCGGCGCCCGAGATATAGCTGCCGGCATCGGAGGCGAGCAGCAGCATCGGGCCATCCATCTCCTCGTCGCGCGCGGCGCGGCCCATGGGGATCTTGGCCAGCATCTCCTTGCCGCGCTCGGTGTGG
>CAXNFA010000377.1:0-3047 GCA_964201105.1 Alphaproteobacteria bacterium
CATGGCGGTCTCCGTGAAGGGATCAGCCTAGCACAGCCCCCGCCGGGGTTGCGGCACCCCGCATCCCGCCTATGATCCGCACCATGAGCACGGGTCCCATCCTGATCGACACCGGCGCGCGCGTACTGCCGGAGTGGATCGATTACAACGGCCATATGAACGTGGCCTACTACCAGCTTGCCTTCGACCGCGCTGTCGATGTGCTGTTCGACGGTTTCGGCCTGGACGCGGCCTATCGCGCCGCCACCGGCCAGTCTACCTTCGCGCTGGAGGCGCATATCTGCTACCTGCGAGGGGTGAAGGCAGGCGATCCCTTGCGCTTCACCATGCAGTTATTGGACTTCGACGCGAAGCGTCTCCATCTGTTCAGCAGCTTGCAGCACGCCACCGACCATTTCACCGCCGCGACCTACGAGGTTCTCTCGCTCCATGTCAGCCTGGAGAAGCGCAAGGCCGCTGTGTTTCCGGACGTCATCCAGCAGCAGCTGGGCAAGGTTCTGGACGCCCATCGGCCCCTGCCCCGCCCCGAACAGGCCGGCCGCATCATCGGCATCCGGCGTGGGTGAGAACATTCGCCGCATCCTGCTCGCGGGGCTCTTTCTCATCGCCGCCATGCCGATGGCCCAGGCGGCTTGCGTCGAGCCGCCCGCACCCGGCGTCGATTGGCGTCGCTGCGACTTCAGCGGGCGCAACCTTGCCGACGCCGATCTGAGCGGTGCAAACCTGGGCGATGCACGCTTCCTTCGGTCGAATTTGGACCGTGCCGATCTGAGTGGGGCCGACATGCGCCGCGCCCGCTTCATCACCGCCAGCATGAAGGGCATCCGGCTCGACAAGGTGCAGGCGCTGGCCGCCGATCTGACCAAGGCGGACCTCTCTGGTGCCAGCCTGGTCGGGGCCGACCTGCGCCAGGCCCGGCTCTATGACGCCAACCTCCGCGAAGCCGACCTGACGGATGCGCGGATTGAGCAGGCAGACCTGCTGGGCGCCCAGCTTGCGGGCGCGCGCTGGATCGACGGAACCACCGTCTGCGCGGCAGGGTCGGTCAGCACCTGTCAATGACGGGGCAGAGGGCTTAAATAAGAGCCTGCAAGCGGCACGGCCCTATTGGTGGGGCTGCAGCGCCCCCAAAACCCTACCTGTGGTATAACCGGACCAATGTCCGATCCCTTCGACTTTGA
This sequence comes from Alphaproteobacteria bacterium, assembly GCA_964201105.1. Classification (GTDB taxonomy): domain Bacteria; phylum Pseudomonadota; class Alphaproteobacteria; order SHVP01; family SHVP01; genus CANJEJ01. The sequence continues at coordinate 1,182 of CAXNFA010000377.1, forward strand.
CGATCTGCCGCCGGACGACATCGGCCCAACCGCGCCCCGTCCGACCCCCGCACGCCCAGCCGGCGGCGGGACGAATACGCCGCTGCCCCGCGCCGGTGGTATTGCCGCGCGTGCCATGGCGGCGGCCGCACCGGCCCGCGACACCCGCTATCTCGACCCGCTGAACCCCGAGCAACGGGCAGCTGTGGAGGCCACCGAGGGCCCGGTTCTGGTGCTGGCCGGTGCCGGCACTGGCAAGACCCGCGTGCTGGTCACCCGCATCGCCCATATCCTCGGCTCGGGCCTGGCCAGGCCCTGGGACATTCTGGCCGTGACCTTCACCAACAAGGCCGCGCGCGAGATGGGCGAGCGCGTCTCCCATCTGGCCGGCGGCGCACAGGAGGGCCTGTGGCTGGGTACCTTCCACGCCATGGCGGTGCGCATGCTGCGCAGGCATGCCGAGTTGGTGGGGCTGAAGAGCAACTTCACCATCATCGACACCGACGACCAGATCCGCCTGCTGAAGCAGGTGATGCAGGTGGAGAATATCGACGAGAAGCGCTGGCCCGCCCGCGTGCTGGGCGCGATCATAGACCGCTGGAAGGACCGCGGCCTGACCTGGCAGGCAGTGCAGAACGAAGACACCGGCGACTTCGCCAATGGCAAGGTCGCCCTGCTCTATCGCCTTTATGAAGAGCGCCTGCTGACCCAGAACGCCGCCGATTTTGGCGACCTGCTGCTGCACTGCCTGACGCTGTTTCGCGACCATGCCGACGTGCTGCAGGAATACCAGCGCAAGTTCCGATACATCCTGGTCGACGAATACCAGGACACCAACGTCGCGCAATATCTGTGGCTGCGGCTGCTGGCCCAGGGCCAGAAGAATATCTGCTGCGTCGGCGACGACGACCAGTCGATCTATGGCTGGCGCGGCGCCGAGGTGGGCAACATCCTGCGCTTCGAGACCGACTTCCCTGGCGCGAAGGTGATCCGGCTGGAGCGCAACTATCGCTCCACCCCGCATATCCTGGCCGCCGCCTCGCATCTGATCACGCACAACGAAGGCCGTCTGGGCAAGACGCTCTGGACCGAGCGCAATGAGGGCGAGAAGGTCCAGGTACGCGGCTATTGGGATGGCGAGGAAGAAGCCCGCTCCATCGCCGAGGACATCGAGGCGCTCCAGCGCGACAAGCACAAGCTCAACGACATCGCCATCCTGGTCCGGGCGAGCTTCCAGACGCGCGAGTTCGAAGATCGCTTCCTGACCGTCGGCCTGCCCTATCGCGTCGTCGGCGGCCTGCGCTTCTATGAACGGCGCGAGATTCGCGACGCCATCGCCTATTTGCGCGTGATTGCCCAGGCGGACGACGGCATCGCCTTTGAACGCATCATCAACGTGCCGAAGCGCGGGCTGGGCGAAGCCGCACTGCAATCGATGCACCGGCTTAGCCGGGTCAACCAGGTGTCTCTGGTGCGCGCGGCGCAGGACTTGGTCAACACCGATGAATTGCGGGCCCAGGCGCGCAAGGCGGTGGCCGACCTGCTGGAAGGATTCAGCCGCTGGCGCGCGCTCGCCGACAAGACGCCCGTCGCGGAGCTGCTGGAAACGGTGCTCGACGAATCGGGCTACACCGAGATGTGGCAGAAGGACCGCTCCATCGAGGCGCCGGGGCGGTTGGACAACCTGCGCGAACTCGTACGCTCGGTCGAAGATTATGAAAGCCTGCCCACCTTCCTCGAGCATGTCAGCCTGGTCATGGACCGCGACAACAACGCGGGCGACGACATGGTCAACATCATGACCGTGCACGGCGGCAAGGGGCTGGAATTCGACACCGTCTTCCTGCCCGGCTGGGAGGAAGGCGTGTTCCCCAACCAGCGGTCGAT
>CAXNFA010000378.1:0-3041 GCA_964201105.1 Alphaproteobacteria bacterium
TTCGGCACCAGGTTCTAAGACCCATGATCGCTTTGTCCCGCATTCTCCATTCCGCCCTCGTCGTCCTCGCCCTCGTGGGCGCGACGCAGGCCATGGCCCAGCAGCGGCCGGCCGCACCGGCCGCGCAACCGCAGCCCACCCAGTCCTCACCGCCGGGCACCCCGCTGCCCCCCGCCGTGATTGCCGTGGTCAACACCCAGCGCGTGCTGGCGCAGGCCAAGGCCGCCGTCGCCATCCGCACCCAGATTGAACAACTGCGGAACCAGGCCCAGGCCCAGATTACCCGCAGTGAAGAAGGACTTCGCGCGGAGGAGCAGGAACTGGCGCGCCAGCGCAGCGTGCTGTCGCCGCAGGCCTTCCAGGACCGCGAGCGCGCCTTCCGCACGCGTGTGGGCCAGATTCAGGAGCAGGTACAAACCCTGCAGCGCGATATGGAGAATGCCTATAACAACGCGCTCGGCGAAGTTCGCCAGGCGATGGGCCCGATCTTCATCGAGGCGACGCGCTCGCGCGGGGTAAACCTCATCCTCGACAACAACCAGATCATCTTCGGCGAACGCTCGCTCGAGATCACCGACGAAATCATCCAGCGGCTTGATGCAGCCCTGCCAACCGTGCGCGTGCAGACACCGCCCGGACTCGGCGGTGGCGCGGCGCCCGCCGCCCGTGCGCCGGCACCGGCCCCCGCACCTGCGGCGCAGCAACCGCGCCGGTAATGCCCGACCCGCGGTTTTTCCAGCCCCGCGGGCCGTTCACCCTGCAGGCGATCGCCGATGCCTGCGGTGCCGAACTCGGACCCGGAGTCGATGGCGCCCGCGTCTTCCTCGACGTGGCGCCACTCGACGACGCCGGGCCGGAGCACCTCAGTTTCCTCGACAACCCGCGCTTTGTGCCACAGTTCCAGGCGACGCGAGCCGGGGCCTGCATAATCCATCCGAAGCAGATGGCGGTCGCACCAACGGGCATGGCCTTGCTGCTCGGCAAGGCGCCTTACCGGTCCTATGGCCTCGCAGCCCGGCTCTTTCATCCGCCAGTCGATGTCGTCGCGCAGGGCGGGGTGCACCCTGCTGCCGTAGTCCATCCCAGTGTCCGCATCGGCGCGGATTGCCGCATCGGCGCGCACGCCGTCATTGAACAAGACGTAGAGATCGGCGCACGTAGCCAGATCGGCTCTGGTTGCGTCATCGGGGCAGGGGTGGTGCTGGGCGCGGACTGCCGCATTCACCCGCAGACAACGATCAGCCACGCCCTTGTCGGCGCCCAGGTCACCGTCTATCCCGGCGCGCGCATCGGCCAGGACGGCTTTGGTTTTGCGCCCGATCCGCGCGGGCATGTTTCAATCCCCCAGCTCGGCCGCGTGTTGGTCGGCGATGACGTCGAGATTGGCGCCAACTCGACCATCGACCGGGGGGCGGGGTCCGACACCGTGATCGGCCCCGGCTGTCGCCTCGACAACCAGGTGCACCTCGCTCACAACGTGGTTTTGGGGCGCGGCTGCATCCTGACGGCCCAGATCGGGGTTTCAGGTTCCACGCGGTTCGGCGATTTCGTCGTCGTCGGTGGTCAATCCGGCTTTGCCGGGCACCTGAGCATCGGGACCGGCGCCCGCATCGCAGCCAAGAGCGGCGTCATCAATGACGTTCCGGCCGGTGCAAGCTATGGTGGCTATCCTGCTGTTCCGGTCCGCGACTGGCATCGACAGACCGTGACGCTGAAGCAATTGAGCAAGAAAAAAGGGATGCCTGATGGTTGAAACCGAAACCCGGACGACGCTCGGCGCCGTCGATATCGCCCGGGTCATGGAAATGATCCCGCATCGCTATCCCATGCTGATGATCGACAAGGTCATCGACATGGTGCCGGACACGAGCGCCACGGGCATCAAGAACGTCACCATCAACGAACCGCAGTTCGCTGGCCATTTTCCGCGCCATCCCGTGATGCCGGGGGTGATGATCGTTGAATCGATGGCGCAGACCGCCGCTGTGCTGGTCGTCCACACGCTGGGCCAGCGGGCAGAAGGCAAGCTGGTCTATTTCATGACCATCGACAGCGCCCGCTTCCGCAAGCCGGTCGTGCCCGGCGACACGATGAAGGTGCACGTCACAAAGATGAAAAGCCGCGGACCGGTATGGAAGTTCCGCGCCGAGGCGAAGGTCGAGGCCACGCTGGTGGCCGAAGCCGAATTCGCCGCCATGATCGTCGAGAACGAGTAGGCTGGCCATGACCGTCACGGTCCACCCTTCGGCGCTTGTCGAGGCAGGCGCCGAGATCGGCGACGGCAGCGTCATCGGTCCTTTCTGTGTCGTCGGTGCGAGGGCCAAAATTGGTCCTGGCGTCACGCTGAAAAGCCACGTCGTCGTCGATGGCCGCACGACCATTGGGGAGAAGACGACCGTCTTTCCCTTCGCGGCCATCGGCACCCAGCCGCAGGATCTCAAGTTCAAGGGCGAGGAGTCCGAACTCTTCATCGGCGCGCGCTGCATGATCCGCGAAAACGTCACCATCAACCCGGGCACCGAGGGCGGCGGCCTGGTCACTCGCGTGGGCTCTAACTGTTCCATCCTGGCGGGCGCGCATGTGGCGCATGATTGCCTGATCGGCGACAACGTCATCCTAGTCAACAACGTGCTGCTTGGCGGTCATGTCGAGATCGGCGACTACGCAATCATGGGCGGCGGATCCGCCGTGCATCAATTCGTGCGCATTGGCGCCCATGCCATGATTGGCGGCATGAGCGGCGTCGAAAACGATGTCATCCCCTATGGCTCGGTCATCGGCAACCGCGCCCATCTCGCCGGGCTCAACATCGTCGGCCTGAAGCGCCGCGGCTTCCAGCGCCAGCAGATCCATGACCTGCGCCACGCCTATCGCCTGCTGTTCGCGGAAGAAGGTACGATGGAGGAACGCATCGAGGATGTCGCGCAGCTCTATGCCACGAACGAGGTGGTGATGGAGATCGTGAACTTCATCCGCAAGGATTCCTCGCGCGCGATCTGCCAGCCGTCCAAAGCCGACCGTGCCGCCTAAGGTCGGGATCA
>CAXNFA010000379.1:0-3031 GCA_964201105.1 Alphaproteobacteria bacterium
ACAGGGCTTGGCGGCCTGTGCCGCCGCGGGCACGCCGTACATCAACGGCAGCGCCAGAAAGCCTGCCACCAGGCACGGCGCTATCAGGGCATAGGCGGTACGCATTGGTGCTTCTCCCGTCTGCTTCGGTCCGTGACCGTTCCGCGCCATTCCCCACTCGGTTCAACGGTGGAAAGAGCCTGCGGTTGCAGACGGAGAATCATGTTTTTCCAAGGAAATTCCGGATTCCATGCGGGGCGGTAGCCTGATGGATGACGCGCGCCGAATGTCCCCTCGGCGCCCCAAAATGGCCACGCCGGACTTGACCGTCGGCTACTTCCGGGCGGCCAGCACCATGAAGGCGCCGACATTGCCGAAGTCGCCGGCCTTCAGTTCCACGCGACCCTGGTTCTCGCGCGCGCGCCGTGCGCTCGGCGCTGTGGTGTAGACGATCTTTTCGCGCGCGAAGCCACATTTCGCTGTTAGCGCCGGCAGGTCGAGATCGTGCATCGGGCCGATGAACGGCTCGTTGTTGTAATAGGTGTCCCAGTCGGGCACGGCGGCGTCATAGGGATCGAGCGTCTTCCAGTCGATGCCATCGATATGCACCATCAAGCCGCCCGGCTTCAGCAGCCGGTGGCACTCGCGCAGGATTCGCGGCAGCGCCTTGTTCGACGTCTCATGCAGGATGATCTGGCTCACCACCAGGTCGAAGGATGCATCGGGGAAGTCCGTCGCCTCGGCATTCTGCTGGCTAAAATGCACGGTCTTGCCCAGCGCCTCGGCGCGGGCATGGGCATAGCGCAGCATCGGCGCGCCGACGTCCAGCGCATGCACCTCGGCACTGGGGAAGCCATCGACCCAGGGCAGCGTGCCATGGCCAACCGAGCAGCCGAGGTCGAGGATGCGTTTCGGCTGGAACGCCGGATAGTTCTGCTTCACCCAGGACACGAGGCTCTGGCCGAAGTCGTCGTTCAGCTCGCCGCGCAGGCCCATGGAGAAGAGATAGATCCCGCGGTCATAAAGCGCGCCGGCAAAGACGTCGTCGCCCGTGATCTCGCTGTGGTAGCCACCCGGCATGCAATGGATATCGACCGCGGTGTGATAGCGCGGCACGACAAGCTCCGGGTTGAGCCGCAGCGTGCCGCGTTCACGCGCTTTCGGCTGCGCCCGGTGGATCAGATCCGGCAGCTGCCGTTCGACGCAGACGCCGACCGCATCCCACATCATCTCCTGTGCCGTGCGCTTCAGGGCGCTGGCCATCTGGTAATGGCCGTCGGTGCCCAGGGCCTTGCGTGCGGCATGGCGATCCTTCGGTGCGAAACGCGGCTTGATGCGGCGGTCGTAGACGGTGCGCGAGCTGCCGGTGACATGCGACGAAATATGTGACTTCAGGGCCGCGACGAAATATTGCGATGACAGTTCGTCATGGTTGGTGTCGACCAGCATGGCGTGGCGGGTTTGCGGCATGGGGCGCTCCGGGAAGCTTTGCCCGAGTGTGCAGCGCGGGCGCCGCTGCTGCAACTGGCGCATAGTGGGCCGCAGCCCTAGGATGAAGTGCTCTCCCCTCCTTATCCCAGTTCCCGTGACCGCACCGTCCGTACCCGTCACGCCCGCGGACACCCGCTGGGCGCAAGTTCTTGTCATTGTCCTCGTCGGCGCCCTGGCGGCCTGCCAGATCGGCAAGGTGGCGCCGTCGCTGCCGGTGCTGCGCGCCGATCTCGACATCAGCATGTTTGGCGCGGGCTGGATCGCCTCGGTCTATCCCGGCACCGCGGTGGTGCTGGGCCTGATCGGCGGGGCGCTCGCCGACCGTTTCGGGCACCGCAACGCGATGGCCGTCGGGTTGTTGCTGATCGCGCTCGGGAGCGCGGCGGGCAGCATGGTCGGCTCGCTCGGCCCGATGATTGTCACGCGCATCGTCGAGGGCGCCGGCTTCGTTCTTATTGCCGTGGCGGCGCCGGCGCTGGTGATTGCGGCCGCCACCGCGCGGGATCGCGGCCTCGCCATGGGCATCTGGGGCCTGTTCATGCCGATCGGCGTCACGACCATGCTGCTGCTGTCGCCGGTCGTGCTCGCCATCTGGGGCTGGCGCGCGCTGTGGCTCGTCAATGCCGGCCTTGGCGTGGCGGCGGTGGCGCTGCTGCTCGCCTCGGGCACGGGCCGCCGGCGCATCCCGATCAATTCGTCGCAGCTATGGCGCGACCTTGCCGTCACGGTGCGCTCGCCGGCGCCCTGGGTGCTGGCCGCCGCCTCGGTCATGTTCGGGTTGAAATACTCGGCCTTCAACGCCTGGCTGCCGACCTACCTGATGGAGGTGCAGGGGCACAGCGCGGCGCAGGCCGGCGCCATGGCGGCGATCGTCGCGGTGTCGCACGCGCCGGGGGTCCTGCTCGGCGGCTGGCTGGTCGGCCGCGGTCTGCCGCGCTGGGTGGCGATCGGCGGCGCCTCCCTGGGCATGGGTCTGGCCGCCTGGGCGACCTTCAGCCTGGGGCTGCCGCCGCTGGTCGCCTTCGCGGCGGCGGTGCTGTTCGGCTTTGTTTCCGGCTTCGTCCCGTCGGCCATGCTCACCGCCGCACCGCACTTCGCGACAAGCATGGGCCAAATCGGCGCCTTCAACGGCATCATCATCCACGGCGCCAATGTTGGCGTGCTGGCGGCGGCGCCGGCCTTCGCCGCGGTGGCGAGCAACCTCGGCGGCTGGCCGGCCGCCGGCTTCTATCTCGCGCTGGTCGGCGTCGTGGGCATGGCGGGTTCGCTGGCGATCCGTGTGCTGGAGCGGCGCAGGGCCGCTGGCAGTCGATAGGACTGCGAACTAGGATGCCCGCCCTGACGCCCGAGACCGGTTCCCTTCCCGCATGAACGCCCCCGTTGCGACGGCCACCCGCTGGCCGCAAGTCGCCCTGATCGTCTTTGTCGGCGCGCTCGCCGCCTGCCAGATCGGCAAGGTCGCGCCCGCACTGCCGGTGATGCGCGCCGACCTTGGCATGGATATGGTGGGCGCCGGCTGGATGGCCTCGGTCTACACCGGCACGGCCATGGTGCTCGGGCT
>CAXNFA010000380.1:0-3028 GCA_964201105.1 Alphaproteobacteria bacterium
CAGGATCTGATCCGCGGCGCCCTGCGTGAACTCGCGCAGATCCGGGAAGCCTCCTGATGGCGGCCGAACCGCGCCTTGTCGCGCCCGACCAGGTGGATGCCGATCTCGGCGAAGGCTCGATCCGGCCGCTCGCGCTCGATGAATTCATCGGCCAGGCGCAGGTGCGCCAGAACCTGCGCGTCTTCGTCGAAGCGGCGAAGGCGCGGGGCGAGGCGCTGGATCATGTGCTGCTGGTCGGGCCGCCCGGCCTTGGCAAGACGACGCTGGCGCAGATCGTGGCGCGCGAACTTGGGGCCAATTTCCGCGCCACGGCGGGCCCGGTCATCGCGCGGGCCGGCGATCTCGCCGCGCTGCTGACCAACCTGCAGGAAGGCGATGTCCTCTTCATTGATGAAATTCACCGCCTCAGCCCGGCGGTGGAGGAAATCCTCTATCCCGCGATGGAAGACTTCCATCTCGACCTCATCATCGGCGAAGGCCCGGCGGCGCGTTCCGTGCGCATCGACCTGCCGCGCTTCACGCTGGTCGGCGCCACCACGCGCTCAGGCCTCCTGACCACGCCGCTGCGCGAGCGCTTCGGCATTCCGCTGCGCCTCAACTTCTACAATGCGAAAGAGCTGGAGGAGATCGTGCGCCGTGGCGCGCGTATCCTGAAGATTTCCATGACGCCCGATGGCGCCGCCGAAGTGGCGCGCCGCTCGCGGGGCACGCCGCGCATCGCCGGGCGCCTGCTGCGCCGCGTGCGTGACTTCGCCGCGGTGGCGGGCGCCACCGTCATCGATGCGGCGGCGGCCAACGCAGCGCTGGAACGGCTCGATGTCGATCGCCGGGGTCTCGATGCGATGGACCGGCGCTACCTGCGCTGCATCGCCGACAATTACGGTGGCGGGCCGGTGGGCGTCGAGACGCTGGCGGCGGCGCTGTCCGAACCGCGCGACGCGCTGGAAGAAATCGTCGAACCCTTCCTGATCCAGGAAGGCCTCCTGCAGCGCACGCCGCGCGGCCGCGTGCTGGCGCGCGGCGCCTATCAGCATCTCGGCCTCGACGTGCCCGGAACGATCCCGGCGCAGCTGTCGTTTCCGGATGAGCCGGAGTCCGACGGTGAGTGATCCCGCGCGTCTGGTCGTGTCTTCCGGGCAGCTGGAGGGCGGCATCCATCGCCTCGCGATCCGCGTTTACTACGAGGACACGGACGCTGGCGGAATCGTGTTTTATGCCAACTATCTGCGCTACACCGAACGGGCCCGGACCGACATGCTGCGGCTGATCGGCATCACCCAGTCCCGCCTGGCGGCGGCGGACGGCCTTATTTTCGCCGTGCGACGGTGCGAAATCGACTACCGGGCACCCGCCCGCCTTGATGACGAACTGGAGGTCCGCTCGCGCCTGACGCGCATCGGCGGCGCCAGCATTGAGGCCGAGCAAAGCATTTTCCGCGACGGCGAGCGGCTGGTCGACAGTTCGCTCGCCATCGCCTGTATCGGACGGGACGGGCGGCCACGCCGCCTGCCCCCGCCCATTCGGACGGCCCTGTCGGCGTGTGTCACGCCGGCCGGCGCCTAAACCAGAGGACGTTTCTGTAGATGGACCAAACTGTCAACGCGGCGCAGCTCGCCGGCTCGGTCTCGGCCGATCACTTGTCGATCATCGCCCTGATCTTGCGCGCCGACATCATCGTCAAGATCGTCATGCTCATCCTGGTCGCCTCGTCGATCTGGTGCTGGGCGATCATCATCGACAAGTCGCGCCGGCTGCGCATGGTGGCGCGCAAGGCGACGCAGTTCGAGGAAACCTTCTGGTCCGGCGGGTCGCTCGACGATCTCTACGACCGTATCGGCGCCAAGGCCGACCATCCCATGGCGGTGCTGTTCGCCTCGGCCATGCGCGAATGGAGGCGCTCGGACGCCAAGGGTCTCAACCGCGCCGGCCTGTCGGCCAGCGTGCGCGACCGGGTGGCCCAGGTCATGCGCCTCAACATCAGTCGCGAGATGGACGGGCTTGAACGCTATCTCGGCGTGCTGGCCACGGTCGGTTCGACGGCGCCCTTCATCGGCCTGCTCGGCACCGTCTGGGGCATCATGAACAGCTTCCAGGCCATCGCCGCGAGCAAGAACACCAGCCTTGCCGTTGTTGCGCCAGGCATTGCGGAGGCGCTGTTCGCCACCGCCCTTGGCCTCGTGGCCGCTATTCCGGCGGTCGTCGCCTATAACAAGTTCTCGACCGACCTTGGCCGCTTCGGCAACCGCCTCGAGGGCTTCTCCAGCGAGTTCACCGCGATCCTGTCGCGCCAGCTCGACGAACGCGGGGGTCATTAAATGGCCGCATTTCTCAACCAGCGTACACAGGGCGAAGGTGGCACGCGGACCTACCGCCGCATGGCGGAGATCAACGTCACCCCCTTTGTCGACGTGATGCTGGTGCTGCTGATCGTGTTCATGGTCACGGCCCCGTTACTCACCGTCGGCGTCAATGTCGACCTGCCGCAGGCGCAGGCGCCGTCGCTGCAGGGCCAGGACGAGCCGCTGGCCGTCTCGGTCCGTGCCGATGGCGAGATTTATTTGCAGGATACCCGCGTGACGATGCAGGAACTGGCGCCGCGCTTGCGCGCCATCACCCAGAACAAGCCTGACACGCGCATCTTCGTGCGCGGCGACCAGGCGATTGCCTATGGCCGGGTGATGGAAGTGATGGGCACGCTCAACCAGGCCGGCTTCTCGCGCGTCGCGCTGGTGACGCAACAGCCCGGCACGGCGGCCACGCCGCAACCGGCGCCGCGGCGCTAGGACGACACGGGAATGCGCGGTTCCGTCACAGCATCAGCAGCATTGCACCTGGTCGTGGTTGCCGCGGCCTGGGTCGGCATGCCGCAGCTCTTCGAGAAGAAGGAGCTGGAGGAGTCGCCGATCATCGTCGAACTGGTGACGGTGGCCGATGTGACGACGGGCCGCCCGACGCCGCCCAAGGTGGCCGAAGCCAAGCCCGAGGCGCCGCCGCCGCCACCGCAACCCCCGACACCGCCGCCTCCGCC
>CAXNFA010000381.1:0-3026 GCA_964201105.1 Alphaproteobacteria bacterium
GCCTTTGCCCAGGATGTCGCCGCGTCTGGCGGCTACTGGCTGCTCTGCGCCGGCGACGAGATCTATGCCGACGAGAATTCCATTGTCGGCTCCATTGGCGTCGTCTCCGGCGGCTTCGGGCTTGGCGGGCTGATCGCCCGGCTGGGCATCGAACGCCGCCTGCACACGTCGGGCGACAGCAAGGCCTTTCTCGATCCCTTCCTGCCGGAAAAGGACGAAGACCTCGCCCGCCTCAAGGCGTTGCAGAACGAGATCCACGACAGCTTCAAGGCGCTGGTGCGCGAACGCCGCCAGGGCAAGCTGAAGGGCGATGAAGCCGTGCTCTTCTCGGGCGAATTCTGGACCGGTCGCCGGGCCCTCGGCCTCGGCCTGATCGATGGTCTGGGCGATGTGCGGACCACCATGCGCGCCCGCTTCGGCGACAAGGTGCGCTTCCGCGTGCTCGGTGGCGAAACGGGCTGGCTCCGCCGCCGCCTCGGCCTCAGGGCCGGTGAAAGCCCGGTCCAGGGCTTCAGCGAGGCGGCGCTGGCGGCGGTGGAATCCCGTCTTTTATGGGACCGCTACGGGCTCTGACCATGTTCGGCTTCTCCCCGTCAAAGACCGCGCTGCTGCTGCTGGTGATCGCTGCCGTCTGGTTCGCCTACCGGGTCTATGTCCGTGGCAAGGCGACGCGCGAAAAGGCGGCCTCCTTCGGGGCGCCGGAGGACACCCGGCCCTGCAAGGCCTGCGGTTCTTTCGTCGCCGCCTCGCTGGCGCGCCCCTGCGGCCGCGCGGATTGCCCGTTCAGCGCGTAAAATCAGACACTTAGGCTGTCCTTGACCCCCCGGGGCGGGGTGAGTACTGTCCGCGCGCAACAAGCCTCCCGCCCGCCACCCCGAACAGCCGATCCGCGCGCATGACCGGCGCCAAACCGCCCTCTTTCCAGGACATTATCCTGACGCTGCAGGGCTACTGGGCCCGGCAGGGCTGCGTCCTGCTGCAGCCTTACGACATGGAAATGGGCGCGGGCACCTTCCATTGGGCGACCACGCTGCGCGCGCTCGGCCCCGATCCGTGGAAAGCGGCTTATGTGCAGCCCTCGCGCCGCCCGACCGACGGGCGCTATGGCGAGAACCCCAACCGCCTGCAGCACTACTACCAATTCCAGGTCGTGCTGAAGCCGGCGCCGGCCAACATCCTCGATCTCTACCTCGGCAGCCTGATGGCGATCGGCATCGATTCCGCCAACCACGACATCCGCTTCGTCGAGGACGATTGGGAAAGCCCGACGCTGGGCGCCTGGGGCCTGGGCTGGGAAGTCTGGTGCGACGGCATGGAGGTGACGCAGTTCACCTATTTCCAGCAGGTCGGCGGCATCGACTGCGCCCCTGTCTCGGGCGAGATTACCTACGGCCTCGAACGCCTCGCCATGTATGTGCAGGGCGTGGAAAACGTCTACGACCTCGACTGGAACGGCGCGGGCGTCAAATACGGCGACGTCTATCTGCGCAGCGAGAAGGAATTCTCGGCCTACAATTTCGAGCATGCCGACACTGCGATCCTGCTGCGCCATTTCGAGGACGCGGAAAAGGAATGCGGCGCGCTGCTGGCGCTGGAAAAGCCTTTGCCGCTGCCGGCCTATGACCAGTGCTTGAAGGCGAGCCACGCCTTCAACCTGCTCGACGCGCGCGGCGTCATCAGCGTGACGGAACGCGCCGCCTATATCGGCCGCGTCCGCGCGCTCGCCAAGGCTTGTTGCGAGGCCTGGCTCGGCCGCAGCGCGAAGGCGGCCTGACGATGGCTGAATTCTTCCTCGAAATCCTCTCGGAAGAGATGCCGGCGGGCATGCAGAAACCCGCGGCGGAGCTGTTCGAGAAGCAGGTGACCGAGGCACTGCGTGCCGCCGGCTTCACCTTCCATCACCAGCGCAGTTGCACGACGCCGCGCCGCCTGATGCTGATGGTCGATGGCCTGGCCGAAGCGCAGCCCGACGTGACGGAAGAAAAGCGCGGCCCCCGCGCCGATGCGAACCCCAAGGCGATCGAAGGCTTCCTTGCCTCCGCCGGCCTGACGCGCGACCAACTGGAAGAACGCGAGACGCCCAAGGGCACCTTCCTGTTCGCCACGGTCCACAAGAAGGGCCGGCCCACCATCGAGGTGCTGGCCGAGCTGATCCCCGAGCAGATGACCAAGCTGCCTTGGCCGAAATCCATGCGCTGGGGCGATCCGGAAGTGCGCTGGGTGCGGCCAATCCAGCGCCTCACCTGCCTGTTCGCCGGCAAGGTCGTGCCTTTTCGCTTCGGCCCCGTCGCCTCCGGCGACACGACCGTTGGCCACCGCTTCCATGCACCGGGCGAATTCCGCGTCACCGGCTATGACGATTACCGCAAGAAGCTGAACGACGCGCATGTGATGCTGTCGGCGCACCAGCGCGAGGAATTCATCCGCACGGGTGATGGCCTCGACGCCGCGCATGAAGGCCTGATGGTGGTCGAGGACGAGGCCCTGCGCGAGGAAGTGGCCGGCCTGGTCGAATGGCCAGTCATCCTGTCGGGCCGGATCGACCACGCCTTCATGGACGTGCCGGAAGAGGTGCTGGTCACCACGATGAAGAAGCAGCAGCGCTATTTCGCGCTGCGTGACCGCAACGGCAAGCTCGCCCCGCGCTTCATCGTCGTCGCCAATGTCGAGGCGCAGGACGGCGGCAAGGCCATTGTCGCCGGCAACGAACGCGTGCTGCGCGCCCGCTTCTCCGACGCCAAGTTCTTCTGGGACCAGGACCGCAGGAAGACGCTGGAAAGCCGCGTCCCGGACCTGGAAAAGATCACCTTCCACGCAAAGCTCGGCACGCTCGCCCAGCGCATGGAGCGTGTCGGCGCGCTTGCCGTAGAGAACGCAAAGTCGGTACCCGGCGCCGATGCGGCGCAAGTGGGCCGCGCGGCACTCCTCGCCAAGGCCGACCTGCGCAGCGGCATGGTGGGCGAATTCCCCGAATTGCAGGGCATCATGGGCCGCTATTACGCGCGCCATGACGGCGAGCCCGAAGC
>CAXNFA010000382.1:0-3022 GCA_964201105.1 Alphaproteobacteria bacterium
CGGGCGGGAAACCGGCCGGAATGCCAGGTGCCCTTCCACATCATGATGCCCTGCGCACCGGTCATGTAGAGCGCCTTGAGCTGCTCCGGCTTCGGGATGTCATTTGGATCGTCGGGGTCAGTCGGTGCGCCAAACACGGTGACGGAGGCATCGTTACCGAGCGGGAAGAAGGACTGCGTCACATTGTAGTGCCGTTCGATGCGGGTGAATTCCAGCACGGGCTTGAAGTCGAAGGCGGCGTATTCCAGTTCCACCTTGCCCTCGATCTCGAACTTCACGTCCCAGGTCTTTACCGTTGCGCCCTGATAGTGGGGCTTGTCGCTCCGCTCGCCCAGCAACTGGCCAAAGGGGGCAAAATTCGCTTCGGTCAGCGGCTCGATGGGGATTTCGATGATGCGCGCCATGATGTGTTCCTTGCAGACAGATGATGGGAATAGTGCCGGGGCTGGCCGCCCGGCTCAGGACAGGTACAGCCGGATGCCGCCGGCTGGCGCCGTCCAGAAGGCGGTTTCCTTCATGGCATTCATATCGCTGCCGCTCGCCATCGTGCGCTCGATCTCGACCGTGGTGGAGCGTCGGGTCAGCATCAGGAAATTGGCCCAGCCGCCCAGCGAGACATGGTTGTGCCATGTGCCCCGGCGCAGGCAGACGCCCTTGCTTCCGTCGATCAGGAAGGCGGCGGCGCGCGTCATGTCCGGCGCGATGTTGGGGGCCATCGGATCTTCCGGCGGCGGCGCCAGCACATGGATCAGCGGCACCGAGCCACCCGGCGGTGTGAAGGATTGCTCCGTCAGGCGGTGGCTTTCCAGACCGCTGCAGGTCATCGGACCGGGGCCATAGGTCGCCCAGACCATTTCGGTGACGCCGCCGGCGCCAGGATCGAAGTCATGTGCCGTCTGGAACTTTACGGTCGCGGTGGAAAACAGCGTCGGGTTGCCGGGTTCTGGTTTTTCCCCGATGACCCAGCCGAAGGGGGCAATCGCTTCCGGCGTCAGCCGCTGGACATGCAGACTCAGGGCCTCGCTCATGGGCATTCCTCGTTTACTGGTTGCTGCGGAAAAAATTGTCCCGGCCGCACGATGGCGGCCGGGACAAGCGTTGGACGGCCTAGCGCTTCTTCAGCTTGTAGGCCGTGATGTTGCCGTTGCCCTGACCCTGGCTTTCCCAGTCCGTGACCTTGGTGCTGCGGGCGAGTGGTATGACCGTGTCCACCAGATAAACCTGCGGCGGGTTCTCGGCCATGATGTTCATCAGCTCTTTCAGGATCTCCTCGCGACGCGCCGCCTTGTCAGCCGCCAGGTGGAGACCTTCGTTGACGAGCTCGTCATAGCGGTCGTTCTTGTACTTGTAAGAGTTCTGGAACGACTTGCCGTAGTTCATCAGGCTGAGGCTGTAGAAGGCATCGGGGAAGGCAGGCGATTCGCTGTAGAGCATCGCCTGGTAGTCGCCCTTGAAGAAGCGCTCCGAGAAAGCCGTCGCGCTCGCCACAACCTCAATCTCCAGGTTGATGCCGATCTGCTTCAGCTGGTCGGCGACGAAGATGGCTTCCTGCTCCGCATGTGCGCCGGGACGCGAGGCGCTGACGACGAACTTGGCGCTGAAGCCGTTCGGGTACCCGGCTTCGGCCATCAGCGTCTTGGCCCGTGCCACATCCGTCTTGATGTAACGGTTCAGGCCATCGATGCCATAGTCGGCGTGGATGCCGGTCACGGCGGGCTTGCCGAAGCCACGGAACACGCCCTTCACGATGGCGTCACGGTCGATGGCAAGCGAGATCGCTTCGCGCACCTTCGGCTTGGCCAGGCGCTCGTCCTGGTAGTTCAGCAGCAGCGTGTCGCGGATGGCGCCGACGCAGGTCTCGACCTTGACGCTCTTGTCATTGGCGAGGTTCGCGTATTCCTGCAGCGGCAGGACGCCGGCAAAGTCGGCTTCGCCGCTGCGCAGCAGCTGCGACCGAATCGAGCTGTCATACAGGCCGAGGATGACCAGGCGATTGGCATTGCCGCGATTTGCCGCATCCCAGAAGTTCGGGTTCGGCGTCATCGTCACGCGCGTGCCGGGAATGAAGTTGGCGGCAGTGACCTGCCACGGGCCGAAGTCCGAAGTGTTCTTCGCCAGCCAGGCGTTGCCCCATTCATCCGTCGCTGGCGCATTCTTCTTCACCGTCGCCGAATCGTGGATCTGCATCTGCGGCCAAGAGAAGACAATGAAGTCGAAGATGGTAGGGCCCTTCAGATGCACCCGCACCGTATAGCGGTCCACGGCCTCGACCGGGTCTTCGCGGAAGGAGTTCACGTCGAACATCAGGAAGCGGACAATGCTGGCGAGCTTGATCGCGCGATCCAGGCTCCACTTGACATCAGCCGATGTCAGTTCGGTGCCGGCCGCGCTCTTTACGCCGCGGCGCAGTTTGAATTCCAGCGCCTTGCCATCCGGGGTATAGCCCCACGACTCGGCGAGCGCGCCGCGCAGGTCGTGCTGGACGCGGGGCGACTGCAGGCAGCCGTTGCCGCGCAGCTTTGCGGTGTCGATCTGCAGAAGGGTCGAGGCCTGCTCGGTGCCGACATAGGCGGAAGCCTCGCCCTCATAGCGCTGCTGCAGGTCGAGCTGCTGCGGAACGCCGGGGACGGCCTTTACGATGGGTACGGGCGACAGGCGCTGCGCTTCGGCGGCGGGGGCCTGCGCGAGCACGGCGATGCCAAGCGCGAGCGCGCTGGCAGCCAGTGTCGGACGACAACGGGCGATAAACCTCTTCATGTCTTGTCTACCTCCCAAATCAGTGATGTTTTTCTGGTCGCAGCCTGTGTCCAAGTCTAGTGCATCCTGGCGGTCCGCGGTTACTGCTATGGCGAATGGGCCTGCGGAAAAATCTTAATTAGTCCTCGTCACCTGACTATTTGCGGTTGCAGAAACATTGACGTGCAGGTCAGTCTCATTCCAGGACGGCGCGGGGGAAATAGAACGACACCACCCAGTTGGGCATGTCGACAATTTCGCTGATTCGCAAGTCACCGGCGACAGA
>CAXNFA010000383.1:0-3017 GCA_964201105.1 Alphaproteobacteria bacterium
CAAGCAGGGCAATGTCATCATCGACGACAAGCTCACGCGCGGCGGCCCGGTCGGCATCGGCTCGCGCATCCAGCTTGGCCCGTATGACGTGATCGTCCTGAACCCGCCTGCGGGCAAGGATGTCGCGGTCAGTGTCGAACTGACGCGGCCCATCGACGACACGTTGGAGACATTGAAGGAGCGCAGCGTCACTTCGCTAGGCGATGTCGGGGTCAGCAAGCGGCGCTGGGCCTGGGCCTCGGCGCTTCTGATCCTGCTTCTGTTCTTTGCCTGGCCGCTGGTCGACACCTATCTGCTGGAACCGCAGATTTCCTACGTCAACCCGATGGAAGTGGCGACGGAGCGCGAGCCCTGGCCAGTCGCCGCAGACGTCGCCTGGGTGAGTGGCGAGATTTCCGGGCCGCACAAATTCGTCGCCAAGCATTGCAATGTCTGCCACGAGACGCCCTTCGTGCAGGTACGCGATGCAGTCTGCCTGTCCTGCCACGAGACCACCGGGCATCACGTCGATCCGGTCAAGATGCCGGTCAGCGGCATCACTGATGTGGGCTGCCAGGCCTGCCACAAGGAACACCAGGGCGTGCAGCATATCGTGCGCAACGACCAGGCCTTCTGCGCCGGCTGCCATGACAACCTGAAGCAGTGGGCGCCGCAGACCACGCTGGCCAATGCCGCCCATTTCGGCAACGACCATCCGCAATTCCATCCGAGCGTCGTCGTCGATCCGGCGGCGGGCCGTATCGAGCGCGTGGCGCTGGAAAAGGCGGCCTGGCCCAAGGAAAATTCCGGCCTGACCTTCCCGCACAAGAAGCATCTGGTCGAAGGCGGCGTCATCGTGCCTGGCCAGAAGGACCGCAAGGTGCTCGACTGCGGCAACTGCCACATGCCCGAAGCCGGCGGTGTCGGCTTCGCCCCGGTCAGCATGCAGCGCGACTGCATCGGCTGCCATCTGTTGAATTTCGAGCCCACCGCGCCGGCCCGCACGCTGCCGCATGGCCAGCCGGCCGACGCGCAGCTGATCCTCAAGGAGTTCTATAGCGACCTCGCGCTGCGCGGCGGGGCCGAGATGGAAGAAGCACCGGCCATCGTGCGCCGCCGTCCCGGCACCGTTCTCACGGAAACCGAACGGCTTGAGGCGCTGGCCTGGGCCGAGCGGAAAAGTGTCGAGGCGGGCGAACGCATCTTCAGCAAGTCGGTCTGCGGCGCCTGCCACCAGGTGACAAAGAGCGAAGCTGCCGGCCGGCCGCAATGGGACATCGTGCCCGTCGTCCTGGCCGACCGCTGGATGCCAAAGGGCCGCTTCGACCATGCCCGCCATGTCGCGCAGGATTGCGCCACCTGCCACCAGGCGCGGGCGTCCGAGGTGTCTTCCGATGTGCTGCTGCCGCAGGTCCAGACCTGCCAGAACTGCCATGGCGGCGAGCGGGCGGAGCAAAAGGTGCCGTCGACCTGTATCAGCTGCCACGATTTCCACTTCGACAACCAGCCGCGCATGACGGCGCCGGGCCAGCGCCCGCCGCACCGTGCCGCGCAGCGGGCATCGGCACCCTGATCGAAAGAATGAGCGTTTTGTGGCCCATCCTTCGAGACGCGATCCTATGGATCGCTCCTCAGGATGAGGTCGCAGCAAACAGAAGCCTCATCCTGAGGAGCGGGCAAAGCCCGCGTCTCGAAGGATGGACCGTCTGCCCGGCTTGGCGAACGGCTTTCAGTAGGGCCTGACGTGCGCGTGAAGAGGCGCCGGGCCGGACCGAAAGCGGGTTACGCAGGGCGTGTGCCGTTGGTATAATTTCGCCCGCGTGACCGTCCCGGCGGAGCCAGAGCCAGGACAAGATCGCGTATGTGTCGTTTGGTGGGGACGCTGCAGGTAGCGGTGGCAAGCGGGGGGCATGGGGTTGTCTAGCTTCCCACGGCAGGGGAATGCCGCGGTTGCGAGGCGCTTGCGCGGCTTCATGCTGACGCTTGCCCTTGGGCTGTGGCTGACACCGGCTTTTGCCGCCGATGGCCCCGTCACGCTGTCCGAGCAGGGCGTGCCGCTGGGTGCTGTCACCTCGTCCGGTCCCTCCGGCGACCTGCGTATCCGCGTCGACCTTGCCGGCGACGCGCCGCAGGCGACCTATGTCTGGGCCATCGTTGCCGGCGCCCATCTGCGCCAGCGCACCAATGACGGTTTCTGGATCGACTGGTCGGGCCGGACGGAAGACCTGATCGACAATCGCTTCCCGGTCGAAAACGGCCTCGTCACGTTCAAGCTGCTCGACGAACATCTCGGGTCCGACAACCAGGGCATCAGCCTGTGGATCGGGTACCGGGTCGGCGACACGGTGAAGCGCGGCTATCTCGGCGTCACGCCGGGGAGTGGGTCGTGATGAACAACACCTTGATGCGCGTGCTGACAGCGGCCGCGTCGCTCTGCCTGCTGGCGGCGCTGCCTGCGCGGGCGCAGCCGGTGCAGGCCAGCCTGACCGTGGCCGAGGTGCAGCGGGTCATTTCCGCCGTCGTGCAGGAAGCCAACGCGCGCAACGCCTCGGCCACCATTGCCGTCACCGACCGCGTCGGCAACGTGCTTGGCGTCTTCCAGATGAACGGTGCGCCGGCGCGTGTGCGCGTTTCGACCGGCAAGGGCATTCCGCGCGGCAACGGCCTGGAAGAGGTACAGAACACCTTCGCCAACCTGGGTGCCAACAGCACACCATCGACACGGGTGGCCGCCATCGCCAAGGCGGTGACGGGATCCTACCTGTCGTCGGGCGGCAACGCCTTCACAACGCGCACGGCCAGCCAGATCGTCCAGGAACATTTTAACGTCGGCGAGAAATTCGCCCCCAGTGGCCCACTGTTCGGCGTGCAGTTCAGCCAGTTGCCCTGCTCGGACCTGTCCACCCGCTTCGCGGCGCCGGGCGCGGCGATGCCGGGCCTGGTCAGCGCCACGGTGGGGCCCAAGCGTTCGCCGCTAGGCCTGTCGGCCGATCCCGGTGGCATCGCGCTCTACAAGAATGGCGTGCCGGTTGGCGCGG
>CAXNFA010000384.1:0-3016 GCA_964201105.1 Alphaproteobacteria bacterium
TTCCGCGATCTCGACGACACCTTCGACCGCATCGAAAACTATCCAAGCTACGGCTATCGCTGGGCGACCGGCGCCGACGACGCATAGGGCGCGCCATGACCTGGCTGTGGCGGTCCGTTGGCGGCAAGCTTCTGCTTGTGCTGCTGATCTTCGTCGCCGTGCCGGTCATCGTCGCGCAGCAATTCCAGGCCGCTGAACAGCAACGCAAGTCGATCCTGCTCAAGGCGCTGCAGGACCAGGGCCACCTGGTGGCGCTGAGTGTGCTGCCGCTGCTGGAAAACTACCGCCCGCAAGCCCTGCCAGAGCTCAATCGCCAGGTCGCGCGCATGGGCAGCGACCGGATGCGGCTGAAGGTCCTGTTCCAGCCGACGGGCGCGGCCGCCGGCGGCTTCTTCTTCGTTGCTGTGGCGCCGCAGGTCGGCGCCCCCTATCTCGACCGCGACCTGCAGGAGCTGATCGACACCGGCGTGGTCGACGATGTGGGCGCCACCTGCAGCGACAGCCGCCAGCTTGCCATCCGCTATCGCAATCCCGCCGGCGAGGCCGAGCTGATGACTTCGGCAAGCCCGGTGCGCACGCCGGCCGGCTGCTGGCTGGTCATCACCTCGCAGACCGCCAGCGATGTCGTCGGTTCCGCCATCCTGCGCCCCTTCTGGCAGGAGCCCGAGATTCGCGTCGCGGCGGCGATCTACATCGTCATGGCCGTGCTGGTGCTGCTGCTGCTGCTTGGCCTGTGGGGCAGCTTGCGCCGCTTTGCCGAGCGTGCGCGCGAAGTGCGCGCCGGTGTTGGCGGCGATGCGCCCTTTGCCGCCACCAACCGCATCCCCGAGCTTAACAGCGTCGCCGCCGAATTTGACCGGCTGGTTGCCGCGATGCGCGATTCGGCCCGGGCACTGCGCAACGCGGCGGAAGAAAACGCGCATGCCTTCAAGACGCCGCTCGCCACCATTGCCCAGGCCGTCGAACCGCTGCGCCGCGCCATCGCTGCCGACGACGCGCGCGCGCAGCGCGCGCTGGAGGTGATCGAGCGGTCGGTGACGCGGCTCGATTCTCTGGTCACCGCCGCCCGACGGATGGACGAGACAATTGCCGAGTTGATGAACCCGCCGCGCCATCGCGTCGACCTGTCGCGCATGATCGAGCATATGATGCGGACCTATGGCAAGCAGACCGACCCTGGCCAGCCGCAGGTGCGGATGACGGTGGAGCCAGGGCTGTTCGTCTATGCCAGCGAGGACCTGCTCGAGACGGTGGTGGAGAACCTGCTGGAAAATGCCTTCAGCTTCTCGCCCGCCGGCACCGCCGTGGAAGTGTCCCTGAAGCGCCGCCGCGGCCAGGCCGTGCTGGCGGTGGAGGACCGCGGTCCCGGCGTGCAGCCGGAGAATCTCGAACTGATCTTCGATCGCTACTTCACGCTGCGCCCCAACAACGGCACCGGCCACGGCGCGCCGGGCAACCAGGGCCTCGGGCTTTGGGTGGTGCGGCGCAACGCCGAGGCGACGGGCGGCACGGTCAAGGCGGCGAACCGCCCGGGCGGCGGCCTGTCGGTCGAAGTGACCATGCCGCTGGCACGCTGACCAGGCGGTCTACTTTTTGTCACAGGAATGCCGCGCGCTTGTCGCACCCGGAAAGGGGTTGGCTGGCTATGTTTTGCGAGCCCGGAGTCGCGGGTTCGTGCCCCCACGATGACAGTCTCCGTCCCCCTAGCGGCGTTTATCGTGACGAACCCGTGGCCTCCGGGCTGCTCTTCCCCGGAAGATGAATGTCAGAGCGGCCCTGGGCCGCTCTTTCCATTTGTGGGCTTAGCGACGTCGGGCGATCAGCCCGGCCACGGCCAGCGCTAGCCAGCCGAGAATCAGGCCGACCCCACCCAGCGGCATCATCACCCCAGGACCACCCGCTTCCGTCAGCGCGCGCCAGTAGAGGCCGCCTGAAAAGAGCAAGGTGCCCAAGGCGATGAGGCCAAGGCCCGCATGGCCGGCCCGCGCCGCGGCACCGCCCAGCCGGTCGACCAGCGCCGCACCCGCCAGCAGCACCACGGCATGGAGCGCGTGATAGTTTTGCGCGATCGCAAACCACCGCTCCTGGATCGCCGTGCCGCCGAAGCCATGCGCACCATAGGCGCCCAGCGCCACGGCGGCGGCACCGGCAACGCCGGCGAGAATCAGCCACAAACGGGACATTGCTTTCTCCTCTTGCGGAACGCGCCGCATGTCTAACCCTGCTGGACCTGCGCTGCCGCGAAGCCGCGCATCACGCCGTCATTCTGGCCAATGCTCCGGCCACACGTGTCACGACACGCGGATGATGACCTTGCCGATCTTTTCGGCGCCGGCCATGTAGGCGATGGCCTCGTTCACCTGGTCGAATTCGTAGAGGCGGTCGATGACGGGCTTGACGTTGTTCGCCGCCATCTCGTCCAGCAGGCGCACGAACATGGCGCGGCTGCCGACGACGATGCCCTTCAGGGTGAGGTCGCGGATGATGAGCAACGGCAGGCGGGTCAGCGGCTGCGGCACGGCGTCCTTGCGGTCGGGCGCGACCGAGTTGGCGCCGATATACATGACGCGGCCGCCGGACACGCAGGATTCCAGGCACTGGTCGACCTCCGACATGCCGACATTGTTGACGACGATGTCGGCGCCCCGGCCGCCGGTGAGGTCCATCACCGCCTTCGACCATTCCGGCATGGTGCGATAGTTGATGCCCTCGTCGGCGCCCAGCGCCTTCATGCGCGCGATCTTGTCGTCGGACGACGAGGTGACGATGACGCGCGCGCCCTTCATCTTCGCCCATTGCATGGCGAAGACCGAAACGCCGCCGGTGCCGGTAGTCACCAGCGTCTGGCCCGGCTTCACGGCGCCATTCTCCACCACGGCGTTCCAGGCCGTCAGGCCGGCGCTTTGCAGCGTCGCCGCCTCTTCATAGGAAATGCTGTCGGGCAGCCTGATCAACGGCGCTGCGGGCACGACTGCCTGCTCGACCAGGAAACCATCGAGCGTCTGGGCGAAGTCCT
>CAXNFA010000385.1:0-3013 GCA_964201105.1 Alphaproteobacteria bacterium
GCACGTTGATCGTGTTGGCCACCACGAAGGTGTGGTTGGCGAAGAGCCGCGGCGGCAGGATGGGATCGAGCGCCATACGTTCGCGCAGCACGCAGCCGATGAAGAGCAGCCCGGCGACGCCCAGCAGCATCAGCACCGTGGGATCGGTCCAGCGCCCGGTGCGCCCCACCGTCGACAGCGCCAGGATGAGCGCGCCGACGGCGGCGACGATCAGCACCGCGCCGGGATAGTCGATGCTATGGCGCAGGCCCT
Organism: Alphaproteobacteria bacterium; assembly: GCA_964201105.1. Taxonomy (GTDB): domain Bacteria; phylum Pseudomonadota; class Alphaproteobacteria; order SHVP01; family SHVP01; genus CANJEJ01. The sequence goes on from CAXNFA010000385.1 coordinate 253, forward strand.
TCACGCGCAGGCCCTGCAGCGTGCGCTGCGCCATCCACAGCGCCGCCGCGCCGAGCGGAATGTTGAGCCAGAAGATCCAGCGCCAGCTCAGGTAATCGACAAAGACGCCGCCGATGATGGGGCCGATGGCGCTCGCCACCGCAAAGGCGCCGGCGATATAGGGCTGGTAGCGGCCGCGCTGCCGCGGGCTGATGATGTCGGCAATAGTGGCATGCGCCATCGACAGCAGCCCGCCGGCGCCAATGCCCTGCAGCGCCCGGAAGGCGATGAGCTGGAACATGTCGCCCGCCATCGCCGACAGCGCCGAGGCCGACAGGAAGATGACGATGGCCACCTGCAGCATCAGCTTGCGGCCATAGAGGTCCGACAGCTTGCCGTAGATCGGCGTCGCGGCGGTGGAGGTGAGGAGATAGCCCGCGACCACCCAGGACAGATGTTCCGCCCCATGCAGGTCGGCGGCGATGGCGGGCAGCGCCGTGGCGATCGCCGTCTGGTCCAGCGCGCTGAGGAACATGCCCAGGAACAGCCCGGACAGTATGAGGACCGTCTGCCGGTGGGTCAGCGGCGCGGGGGCGGGGGTGGAAGCGTCGGACACGAACAGGGCCGCAAGCAAAAGAGCGGCCCCGGGCGCGGGCCCGGCGGGCCGCGCCGGCACGGCCGGAACAGGTTGTATACAGCGATCCTAGGGGCGGGGGGATGGCCCCACAAGCGATGTTTGCGCGCAGCGGCAGGGCCGGCGTTGCGCGGGCGTCATGGCTGCTCGCGCCGCCTCTACTCCCTCTTTCGCAAGAGGAGGAAACGAAACCGCAGGCGTGCGCGGCACTCATGCTTCGTCAGGCTCAGCATGAGGGTGGAGTTTGTGAAAAGTAAGACCTCGTCCTGAGCCTGACGAAGGACGAGCGGTGTTGCGAAACAGCCTCAGGGGAGAACGCGCGCCCTCACTTCTTCCCCGAATAGGGCGGCGGATTCTTCCGTTCATACGCTGCCGCCGCATCCAGCATGGCGTGGATCATGCCGTCCTTGCGCACCTTCGGCGGCGGGTGCCCCTTGCGGCTGTGCGTGTGGCGCAGGGACAGCATCGCCTCCGCCATCTTGTAGGACAGCGGCCCGGGGTTGATCACCGGCACCGGCAGGTTGGCGGCCAGCCATTCGCCCGACTGGTGCATGGTGGTGGAGCCGAGGATGAGAACCTCCGCCCCCTTGTCGATGGCGCGCTGGCCCGCCTCCTTCAGCAAGGGGAACATCTCCTCTTCCTTGCCGGTCAGCAGGGCGCCGACATCGGTGGGCTTCGCCCCCACGGCCGCTTCCACCGCCGCGCAGAAGGGCGTGAGCTGGCGCTGCGCCACCCAGGTCCAGTGATTGTGGATGCCGCCCGGATTCATGGTGAGCATGCCGAACTTGCCCCCCAGCAGCAGCGCATAATGCTGCGCCACCAGCCCCGGCCCGATGACGGGAATGTCCAGCACCGAGCGCAGCGCGCCCACCGCCGAATCCGCCATGCTGTCGACCACCACGGCGTCGAAGCCATCGTCCTGCGCGCTCAAGCCCGCCTCGAAACAGCCGCCATCCATCAGCCACCAGTCATGGTCGCTGAGATAGCTCGTGCTGCCCGCCTTCACCGGCCGGAACTCGAACTGCACATCATCGGAAAGCTGCACGGCCTTCAACTGCTCGCGCCGCAGCGCGACGCCGGCTTCATCCAGCGGGAAGGGGACAATGACAAGGGCGCGGTGGGTGGGCATCTGATGTCCAATCCTACAAAATTCAGCAGAATGAACTTGATGAAGTCACGGGTGCTGCAGATTGTATCGCTACCCAGTTCAAGCTCTTAGTTCTTTATACCCCCTGAGGTCCCCATGCCCCACGCCTTCCTCTGCACCGGCACCCGTTCGCCCTTTGGCCGCTATGGCGGTGCCTTGTCGGGGATGCGCACGGATGATCTGGCGGCGCATCCGCTCGCGGCGCTGATGGCGCAGAATGCGGGCGTCGATTGGGCGCGGGTGGATGATGTGGTCTATGGCTGCGTCAACCAGGCGGGGGAAGACAATCGCAACGTCGCGCGCATGGCGCTGCTGCTCGCCGGCCTGCCGGAAAGCGTGGCGGGCGCCACGGTCAACCGCCTGTGCGGTTCGGGGCTGGAGGCGGCGGCATCCGTCGCCCGCGCCATCGTGGCGGGGGAAACGCAATTCGCCATCGCGGGCGGGGTGGAAAGCATGTCGCGCGCGCCCTTCGTCATGCCCAAGGCCACGTCCGCCTTCTCGCGCGACGCGAAGATGGAGGACACCACCATCGGCTGGCGCTTCGTCAACCCGGCGATGAAGGCGAAATACGGCGTCGAGGCGATGGGCGAAACCGCCGAGAATGTCGCCGCCGAACACCAGGTTTCCCGCGCCGACCAGGATGCTTTTGCTTTGAGGAGCCAGCAGCGCGCCGGGCGTGCCCAGGCCGCTGGCGTGCTGGCGGCGGAGATTTCGCCCATCACCCTGCCGGGGCCGAAGGGCACGGTGAAGCTGGTGGCGGCCGACGAACACCCGCGGCCCGACACCACGGCGGAACAGCTCGCGAAGCTCGCGCCGGCGTTTCGGGCTGGCGGCACGGTCACCGCCGGCAACAGTTCCGGCGTCAACGACGGCGCGGTGGCCATGCTGATCGCGAATGAGGCGGCGGCGAAAGCGAACGGCCTTACGCCGCGCGCCCGCATCGTCGGCGCCGCGGTGGCGGGCGTGCCGCCGCGCGTCATGGGCATCGGCCCGGTGCCGGC
>CAXNFA010000386.1:0-3012 GCA_964201105.1 Alphaproteobacteria bacterium
CCTCGCGGTCGCCGTCGCGCCCGATCTCGACTGGCGCTGGCAGGTCCTTGCCTATGCCGTGCTGGCCGTGGTCTTCACCGTTGTCGCGCAGCGCCTGCTGCGCCAGCGCAAGGGCGAGCCCGATGCCAGTCCGTCGCTCAACCAGCGCAGCCAGAGCTATGTCGGCCGTCGCTTCCACCTCGACGAAGCCCTGCCCGATGGCCGCGGCCGCATGCGCGTCGACGACACATGGTGGCAGGTGACCGCGCAGAACGGCCAGAGCCTCGCCGCCGGCACGCCGGTGGAAGTGGTCGGATTCGACGGCGCGGTGCTGACGGTGAGGGCGGTCTAGATGGGTGATCCGCTCGCCATCATCTGGCGCCTCGTCATCGTCTCGGCGCTGCTCGCCGCGCTGATGGCGCTGGTGACGGCCTATCTCGCGCCTGATCCCGACACGGTGCTGCGCGGCAACCGCGAAATCACCATCGGCCTCGGCATCGCCTATTTCGCCTCCTACTGGCTGTGGGTGCGCAAGGCGCAGGCCGATGCCGTGCCACGCGGGCAGCAGGCGGGGCCTATCATGCTGCTGCTCGTGGTCAGCCTGTTCCTGTCGCTGACGCCGCTTTTCGCGCCCCTGCTTGGCGTGGCCGACCAGGACTGGGCGACAAATGCCTGGGAAGCCGAACGCGCCTGGGTGGCGACACTGGGCGTGGCGGCGGCACTGGTGCTCTATCTGCGGGCTACGCGGGGCGCGAGTCGCGCCACCTGAACGGATGCACGGCGCCACAACGCAAAAGGCCCCGCCAATGGCGAGGCCTCTGCGTCTGCAACGGAAAGCGGCAAGACTACAGGCTGATCCGTCCGGTGTGGCGGTCGACGAACAGGATGCGTGTGCGCGTGCGGTCGCTGCTGGCCAGGTCGACGCGGACCGAGCCGTCTTCCAGGCTGCGCAGGTCGCGGATGTTCAGGTTCCAGCCATACCAGCCGATGGCGCAATCCACCTTGCGCGCAATGTCGGCGATCGACCATTCGTTGGAGATGGCAAGCGTGGCGAGGACAGAGTTCTGCGTCGGGCTCGGCTGGTGTCGCGCGGCATGAAGTCGGGTCATGGACGTCTCCTGCAAGACAGTGCCGCCGGTGATGCGGAGCGTGGCACGCGACGCGACCGGCATGGTGATACTACTCCCCGGTTCCACCGCAGACGCAGGCGATGCAGGATTTCTTTGTGCTGCACCGCACTGCGCCTGCTGCGGCGCAGCGCTCTCTAACGACGGCGAGCGGCGGTTTCGCGTCACTTCGATGACAGTTGCATTGCATCTGCGAAACGCAGGCGCGAAAACGCGCGTGTCTATCTGGAAAAGCGTTTTGGTTTAGGCGCGCTTTGCGCGCCGGCCCCTCACCCTAACCCTCTCCGACGAGGGGAGAGGGGAGTCACTCAGGGTGGCTAAAAATTTGCCGCGGCGCGGCGCAACCCTCGCCCCTTGCGGGAGAGGGTGCGAACGACGTGAGCGGGTGAGGGGTTGCCGCGCGGCGAGCGCGGCTATCTGAAAAGCATTTGGTTGGGCGCTGCGCGCCGCCCCTCACACTGTTCCCTCTCCCGCAAGGGGAGAGGGAACAGGCGTGCGAGGTCGAAGTGCGTCTACTTACTGACGCGACTTGGTGAACGCCGGGCGGGAGGTGGCAGCCTTCAGCCAGCGGTCGACATTCGGATAGGCGCTCATGTCGAACTTCGCCGGCACGGCGGCGGCGACCACGGCGGCGACGTTGAGGTCGGCGACGGTGAAGTCGTTGCCCAGCAGGTTGTCCTTGCCGGCCAGCACGCTGTTCAGCACCTCCATGCGCGGCTTCAGCTCTTCCTCGAAGGCGGCGGCCTTGGCCGGGTCGCGCTTGTCTTCCGGCTTGAACACGCGTTCCACCAGCATGCCGATGGCGCGCGGTTCCGCTTCGGTCGCGGCCCACATCGTCCACATCTCGGCCTTCGCCTGGTCGGCCTTGCTCGCCGGCCAGAAGGGCGCCTTGCCGTAATTCTTCGCCACGTAGAGATTGATGGCGAGCGATTCGAACAGGTTGACGTCGCCATCGGTCATGGCCGGCGCCTTGCCGTTCGGGTTGATCTTCATAAAGTCGGCGGTCTTCAGCGCGCCGGGCTCGGCCATCATGTTGCGCTCGTACTTGGCGCCAACTTCTTCCAGTGCCCAGGCGCAGCGCGAGGCGCGCGAACGGTTGCTGCCATAAAGGGTAATCACGCGTGTTCTCCCGGTGAGGTTATTGTCGGGGACGAATGTCCCGCAGGCGCAATCTACCGGGATTCGGCCGGGCGGGGTAGGGTTGCACCCGACCCAATGCCCCTCTGATCTTTCCCTGCACGTCACCGCCGAAGGAGCGCCCATGGCCGGCTATGCCCATCCCGAATTCCTGGTGGAAACCGCCTGGCTCGCCGATCATCTGCACGACCCCGACCTGCGCCTGTTCGACTGCTCGGTCGACATCGCCTACACGCCGGGCCAGGGCTCGACCATCCGCAATGGCCGTGATGCCTATATGGCCGCGCATATTCCCGGCGCCGGTTTCATCGACCTGCTCGACGACTTCGCCGACAAGGCGGCGCCCACGCGATTCATGCTGCCGCCGCTGGAGCAGTTCGTGCGCCAGGCCGGCGCATATGGCATCGGCGATGGCAAGCGCGTCGTGCTCTACAACCGCGGGCCAACCTGGTGGGCGACCCGCATGTGGTGGAACCTGAAGGCGCATGGCTTCGACAACGCCGCCGTGCTCGACGGCGGCTTCGATGCCTGGGCGCAGGAAGGCCGTGCGGTCGAAGCGGGTCTGCGCGCCTATCCGCCCGCCGTCTTCACCTCGCGCTGGCGCCCTGGACTGATCGTCGGCAAGGACGCGGTGCTCGACGCCATCGCCGATCCGGATGCCGTGCTCATCAACGGCCTGTCGGCGGAGCTGCATTCGGGCGAGCAGGTGAATTATGGCCGCGCCGGCCATATCAAGCGCAGCGTCAATGTGCCGGCGCGCACGCTGCTC
>CAXNFA010000387.1:0-3010 GCA_964201105.1 Alphaproteobacteria bacterium
ACTGCCCAGCTTGTATTCGTTCGCCGAGGCCGAGCCGGCGCACAGTGCGACGGCGAGAGCGGCGACAGCCCGGAAATTACGCAGCATGGTCATAATCCTTCCTCTACGAGGAGGCTACTACCACGACCGCGTCCCCGGGACTCTGCGGCGGGCCGGCTCAGGGTGCAACACGCCCAACCTGCACTCCAACCATCAGGTGTTCATCGAATCGAAGAATTCCTGGTTGCCCTTGGTCGGCTTCAGCTTGTCGACCAGGAACTCCATGGCATCGATCGTGCCCATCGGCATCAGGATGCGGCGCAGCACCCACATCTTCGACAGCGTGCCGCGGTCGACCAGCAACTCTTCCTTGCGCGTGCCCGACTTGGTGATGTCGATGGCCGGGAAGGTGCGCTTGTCCGACAGCTTGCGGTCGAGGATGATTTCCGAGTTACCGGTGCCCTTGAACTCTTCGAAGATGACTTCGTCCATGCGGCTGCCGGTGTCGATCAGCGCCGTCGCGATGATGGTCAGCGAACCGCCTTCCTCGATGTTGCGCGCCGCGCCGAAAAAGCGCTTGGGGCGCTGCAGGGCGTTGGCGTCCACGCCGCCGGTCAGGACCTTGCCCGACGAGGGCACGACGGTGTTGTAGGCACGCGCCAGGCGGGTGATCGAATCGAGCAGGATGACGACGTCGCGCTTGTGTTCGACCAGGCGCTTGGCCTTCTCGATCACCATTTCCGCGACCTGGACGTGGCGCACGGCGGGTTCGTCGAAGGTCGATGAAACGACCTCGCCCTTCACCGACCGGTCCATGTCGGTCACTTCCTCCGGCCGCTCGTCGATCAGCAGCACGATCAGATAGACCTCGGGGTGGTTGGTCGTGATCGAATGCGCGATGTTCTGCAGCAGCATCGTCTTGCCAGTGCGCGGCGGCGCCACAATCAGGGCGCGCTGGCCTTTGCCGAGCGGAGCAACGAGGTCGATGACGCGGGACGACAGGTCCTTCTTCGTCGGATCGCTGTTCTCGAGCCGCAGGCGTTCATCCGGATAGAGCGGCGTCAGATTGTCAAAATTGACCTTGTGCCGGCTGTTCTCCGGATCTTCGAAATTGATCGTGTTGACCTTGAGCAGCGCGAAATAGCGCTCGCCATCCTTCGGCGCGCGGATCTGGCCATCCACCGTGTCGCCGGTGCGCAGGCTGAAGCGGCGGATCTGGCTCGGGCTGACGTAGATGTCGTCGGGGCCCGGCAGGTAATTGGATTCGGGTGAGCGCAGGAAGCCGAAGCCGTCCTGCAGGATCTCCAGCACGCCGCCACCGGAAATATCGACCTTCTTCTCCGCCAGCTGCTTCAGGATCGCGAACATCATGTCCTGCTTGCGCAGGGTGCTCGCGTTTTCGACCTCCAGTTCCTCGGCATAGGCGAGGAGTTCGGTCGGCGACTTTTCTTTGAGTTCCTGAAGATTCATGGGCGTGTGTGGGGATCAACCGAGGGAAGGAAACAGGGAAAACCGGCCGGACGGGGTGACTTGGGAAAAACGGCGGACGGTGTGTCCGGTTCTTCTGTCGGCTGGTTGTCTGGGGAATCCCGCTTGGGCGGGATTGGTTGGTTGCCGAAGGATCGGCGAAAACGCGGTGCCTGTCAAATGACCGTTGCAGGGGGAATTTCAAACCGCCTGCAGCCCGTCGCTCAGAACGGCTTCACGATCACCATGATGACGATGACGATGGCGAGCACCATCGGGAGTTCGTTCGCCAGCCGGAAGGTCCGCGCCGGCCGGGTGTTGCGATCAGCGGCAAAGTCCTTCCGCCATTTCGCGAAACTGCCATGCAGGCCGCCGAGACCCGCAACGCAGACAAGCTTCAACCATATCCAGCCGCTCGACCAGTCGATGGGCGCAATCCATAGCAGCAGCGCCCCCAGAACGAAGACGGCGATCATTGCCGGGTTGACGATGCCCTTGAGCAGCCGGCGTTCCATCACCTTGAAGGTTTCCGACTGGGGCGAGCCCACCGGCACGTCGGCGTGATAGACGAACAGGCGGGGCAGGTAGAGCATTCCCGCCATCCAGGCGATCACCGCGATCAGGTGCAGGGCCTTGATCCAGGGATAGAGCGCGAAAAGCCAGTCCATCGTCACAATCCTCGTCAGGCAGCGGGCCTCGTCAGGCGGCTGGACATGCGTGTCGATCGGCCGGACACAGGCGTCCGCCCGTCAGGCTGCAGGGCCGCAGACCATCCCGGCTTACCGCGCTCCGCGCCAGCCGGGCAAGGCCTGCGATGAAGTTCGGGTTGTTCCCAAGGGCCGGCACCCGCACATACACCGGCACACCGCTTTCGGCCGCCAGCCGCGCATAGTCGCGGTCAAGTTCCACCAGCGTTTCGGAGTGTTCGGACACGAAGGCGACCGGCAGCACGACCAGGGGCACGCGATCGGCGCCCGCCTGGCGAATTTCTGCTTCGGCATAAGGCCCCAGCCATTCAAGCCGCCCAACGCGGCTTTGATAGCAAACACGCCAGCTGTCGCGAGCAAGGCCTGCGCCTGCCGCAATCGCAGCAGCACCTCGCTCCACCTGCCACGCATAGGGGTCACCGCCCTGCGTCACAATCTTCTTTGGCAGTCCATGCGCTGAAAACAGAACGCGCGGCGTTTGTCCGCTCTTCGCGCGGGCATCCTCTACAGCTGAGCGCAGCATCTCTGCATAGCCGGAGACAAAACCCGCTTCGTCGGGATAGCAGCACAACGCCGACGTCGGAACTTGCAGGTTCACGCTCTTTGCAGCGCGCTGCCAGTCCGTCAGCGAAGACTGCGTCGTCGTCGAGGAAAATTGCGGATAGAGAGGCAGAAGGACAACACGATCCGGGTTCCAGGACGCCACATCCTGGACCACCTCATCCACGAAGGGATGCCAATAGCGCATGGAGACAAACGTGCGCCACTCGTTTCCCGGTTCCGCCAGCGCCTGTTCCAGAGCGGCCGCCTGCTTCAATGTTTCCGGCAACAGCGGGGAACGACCGCCCAGTTCCGCA
>CAXNFA010000388.1:0-3009 GCA_964201105.1 Alphaproteobacteria bacterium
CGAATATGTCGAGGCCATTAAGCGCTTCAAGACGAAGCATCCCCCGAAGGCATAAGGAACCGACCCATGCGCAATCCGATCGAAGACAAGGGGATTCCGGTGAAGGACGGCCTGCCGGACAGCTATTTCGAATATCCCAAGCGCAAATACGGCATGGACCACGACCGCTATGACTGGTCGCTGCTGGTCCGCCGCAAGCCGGTGACGTGGCCGAACGACGCGCGAGTCGCGCTGTGGATCAACGTGGCGCTCGAATATTTCCCGCTCGACATGCCGGGCAAGCCGTTCAAGGCGCCGGGCGGCACCGTCACCACCTATCCCGACCTGCGTCACTACACGCTGCGCGAATACGGCAACCGCGTCGGCGTCTTCCGCGTCATGGAAGTGTTCGACAAGCTGGGCGTGAAGAAGGTGACGGCGGCGATCAACTCGTCGGTCGCCGAACGCAATCCCTTCCTGGTCGAAGAGGCCAACCGCCTTGGCTGGGAAGTGATGGGCCACGGCGTCGACATGGGCAAGCTGCACTACGGCGGCCAGTCCATCGATGAGGAGCGCGCGCTGGTGAAGCAGTCGCTCGACACGCTGCGCAAGCTCTCGGGCCAGAAGGTGCGGGGCTGGCTGTCGCCGGCGAAGTCGGAATCCTACAACACGCCCGACCTCATCGCCGAAGCCGGCATCGAGTATTTCTGCGACTGGGTGAACGACGACATGCCGTTCCCCTTCAAGACCAAGACCGGCCCCATCGTCGCCATGCCGCACCAGCACTGGCTGTCGGATTCGACGATCATGCTGCACTACAAGCAGTCGGGGCAGGACTTCATCGACCAGGTCAGCGACCAGTTCGAGGTGCTCTACAACGAAGCGGGCACCCAGGGCGGCCGCATCATGGCGATTACCATCCACCCCTGGATGTCGGGCCAGCCGCATCGCATCAAGTTCCTGGAAGACGCGCTGGCGCCGATCCTGAAGCACAAGGGCGTCTGGCAGGCGACGGGGTCCGAGATCCTCGACGCCTGGAAGAAGCAGCAGTAAGCCGCGTTCCGTTTCACAGAAAAGGGCGCCCGCGGGCGCCCTTTTTTGTGGATGCACCCCGGACATCGTCCGCCTCCGGGCATTGGGCGGATCGAAAATAATAATGATTCGCATTTAATTGTTGATGAGGTGCGAAAACGATACTAAGAATCATTCTCAGTTATTGCATTTTAACTGGGGATGCCATGTTTCCGACATTCAAGAGCGGCGCCGCTGCGACGCCGCTGACACGACAGCTTTTGACCGGCTCCGCGCTAGGTCTTGTTCTGGCCTGCGCCGCCACGGCGCCGGCCCAGGCACAGCAGGCGGGCGGGGCAACCCAGTTGCCCCCGGTGACCGTGCAGGGCGCGGCTCCGACCGAGGAACAGGAAGAGAGCTACAAGGTCGACCAGCTCTCCTCGCCCAAATACACCGAGCCGCTGCGCGACACGCCGCAGACCGTCACGGTGGTGCCGCAAGAGGTGCTCCGCGAGCAGGGCGTCACCTCGCTCCGCGATGCGCTGCGCTATGTGCCGGGCGTCACGGCGCTGGCCGGCGAGGGCGGGGGTGGGCGCGTCGACAACATCCGCATCCGCGGCTTCGGCTCCGCCACCGACATCTACACCGACGGCTTCCGCGACATCGGGCAGTATTTCCGCGAAAGCTTCTTCCTGGAGCAGATCGAGGTCACCAAGGGCCCGTCCTCGGCCTATGGCGGCCGCGGCACCACCGGCGGCTCGGTCAACCAGGTCACCAAGACACCGCGCCTTGACGAGTTCTACAACGCCGACATCAGCATCGGTACCAACGCCCTGTTCCGCGGCACGGCCGACCTCAATGCGCCGCTGACCCAGCTGAACCTCGAAGGCGCCGCGCTGCGACTCAACGTGCTGGCGCATGACTCCGAAGTCGCCGGCCGTGACGTCACCGAAAGCCAGCGCTGGGGCTTCGCGCCCTCGCTCGCGATTGGCCTCGGCACGCCGACCCGGCTCACGCTGTCCTATGTCCATATCGACCAGGATGGCATTCCCGACTATGGCCTGCCGGCGACCGCCGGCGTGCCGGCGCCGGTGGACCGCAGCAATTACTACGGCTTCCGCAACTTCAACACGGAACAGACGGTGCAGGATATCGTCACGGCGGGCATCGAGCATGACCTTACCGACAACACGACGATCCGCAACCAGACGCGCTGGAGCCAGAACGACTTCTTCCAGATCGTGTCGATCCCGCGCAGTCCCAATGTCGCGGCCAACACGGTCACACGCAACCCGTCCGGCCGTGCGGCGATCACCACCCTGACCGCCAACCAGACCGACCTCACGCATCGCTTCAACACGGGATCGGTCAACCACACGCTGGTCACCGGCCTTGAACTGAGCAGGGAAGAGATCGAGCAGACGGCGATCACCATCGGTGGCGCGCCGTTCAATGACAACCTGTTCAATCCCAACCCCAACACCAACTTTCCGGGCACGGTCGCCCGCGGCGCGAAGACGACCAGCACCGGCGACACCATCGCGGTCTACGCCTTCGACACCATTGACCTGACACCAAAATGGCAGCTGCAGGGCGGACTGCGCTTCGATCGCTTTGACTTCGACGCGGAAACGGCAGGCGTCACCACCGGATCGCGTCGTGACAGTTTCCCCAGCTATCGCGGCGGCGTGGTCTACAAGCCACTGCCCTTCGGCAGCGTCTATGCGGCCTATGGCGTGTCGGTCAATCCATCGGCGGAATCGCTGGGGCTCAATGCCAATCTGGCCAATGTCGAGCCGGAAGAAACCGACAGCTACGAAGTCGGCACCAAGTGGGACGTGTTCAACGAACGCCTGTCGCTGACGGCGGCCGCCTTCCGAACGGAAAAGACCAACGCCCGCACGCCGGGCCTGCCCGGCGAACCGGCGCAGGTGTTGAATGGCGAGCAGCGCGCCCAGGGCCTGGAATTCGGCGCCTCGGGCAACATCACCGACAAGTGGAAGGTCTTCACCGGCTACG
>CAXNFA010000389.1:0-3004 GCA_964201105.1 Alphaproteobacteria bacterium
GCTGCTTCGCCCTCGTCCATACCGGCGACGCGCCTGTAACCTCCGCCAATCGCCTGCTTGCCACCCCAGCCTATGCCTGCGCCGGCGAAACGGCCTTTGCGCTGGAAGGCAGCGTGTTCAACGCCGGGACGACGATCAAATGGCTGCGCGACGAACTGGGCATCATCCGCAGCGCGTCGGAAACCGAGTTGTTGGCCGCAAGCCTTCCCGACAATCGCGGCGTACATCTTGTGCCCGCTTTTACCGGCCTGGGCGCGCCACACTGGGATCCCGATGCGCGCGGCATGTTGACCGGGCTGACCCGCGACACCGGCCGGGCGCTGATCGTGCGCGCCGCGCTGGAGTCCGTCGCCTATCAGGTGAGCGACCTGCTGGATGCCGCCCGGGCCGATGGTGCGCCCGTCGCGGCGCTCCGCGTGGATGGCGGCATGGCGGTGAACAACTGGCTAATGCAGTTTCTGGCCGATGTCCTGGATGTGCCGGTGGAGCGACCCCTGCAAACCGAAACCACCGCGCTGGGCGCTGCCCAGCTGGCATCCTTGCAACTGGGCGTGGTGCCAGACCTGGCAGCGGTGGCAGATCAGTGGCGGCGTGAACGCCTGTTCACCCCCGGCATTTCGGAAAGCCGCCGCAGCGCGTTGCTGAATGGCTGGGCCGGCGCCGTTGCGCGGAGCCGATTCCGCCCGACTTGATGCCTCTGGCCAGAATCGAAAAGGGCCCGGGGGAGAGAGGAACCCCGGGCCCTTCTGAAGACGGTCGCTCAGGCTGCGATAGATTGCGGCTGGGCGGCCATGTCGATCGAGATTCGGAAGCGCTCGCGGGCGCGGAACAGGCGGGACTTCACGGTGCCGATGGCAACGCCCAGTGCCTGGGCCGTCTCTTCGTGGCTGAGGCCGTCAAGCGCGGCAAGCTGGATGACCTTGCGGTCGGTTTCCGGCAGGCGGTTCAGCGCCTTCTGGAGGTCCAGCACTTCCATGCGCTCGCTCTGGCGCGGGCCGATGGCCACATCGCCATCCCATTCGTGAATCGGAATCGCGCGGCCCTGGCGGCGGTTGCGGCGGGCGATGTCGCAGAAGCGGTTATGCAGGATGGTGAAGACCCAGCGGCGCAGGTTGGTCCCTTCCTGATACAGGTGAATGCGCGAGAGGGCGCGTTCGAGCGAGTCCTGGACGAGATCTTCGGCCTGGTCCGCATCACCGGTCAGGGAGCGGGCGTAGCGACGAAGTGCCGGGATGAGCTCGCCCAAATTCTGTGTTTCCGGGGTGGGAACCAGCGCCTGCGTATCCGGGGTCGAAATTGTCGTCGGGGTCATGGGGGCCTCGTCGTGTTTGCGAACTGACCCTTAGTAGGATTTCCATCGAAAACGTCTCAAGGCGTAAACCTGTGTCAAAAACAGGCCTTCCCGACGCGGTATGTCACAACCGGTGCGACTCTGATTCGCCACAATTCTGCGTTAGTGACGGGCCATGGAATTCCTGAAGCGCGCCTTTTCCCGGTCTGAACGCGAGTTTTACCCCCGCGCCCTCAAGGTGCTGACCTGGACCGGGCGGAACGTCCCCTTCGGGGTTAGGACATTTTTGGGACTTTTGTTGATGGCGGGTGGGTTTCTCGGTTTTCTGCCCATCCTGGGTTTCTGGATGTTGCCCCTTGGCGCGATGGTCGCGGCCATGGATATTGCCCCCCTGCGCAACCGCATGCTGCTCTGGATTTCGCGTCGCGCGAGGGCGTTGAACGGGGCGGCAAAACAGAAAAGGGTGCCACTCGGCGTTCTCTGATATCGGAATCAAAAGGGCGCCGAATGGCGCCCTTTTTGTTTGGCGATCTGCCGCTTTTCAGACCTTGAAGGATTCGCCACAACCGCAGCGCCCCACTTCATTCGGGTTGCGGAAGACGAAGCGGCTGGAAAGCTTTTCATCGACCCAGTCGAGTTCGGTGCCGCGAATGAAGGGCTCGGCGGCCGGATCCACGACGACCGTGGCGCCATGCGCGTTGACGACAAGGTCACCCTCGCCCACCGCCTTTGCGAAATCCATCGTGTAGCTCATGTCCGAGCAGCCCATCTTCTTGACGCCGATACGAAGGCCGAGCGCATCGCTGGCATTCTGGCTCAGCAGCGCCTTCACGCGCGCGGCTGCGGCTTCGGTGAGCGAGAGAACGGGGGTGGCTTCTGTCATGGTGTTCATCCTAGCGTAGATATTGGGTCTACGGGCCGATTAGTCCATACCCAACTCAAGGCGGGCTGATTCCGACATGCGCGACGGATCCCATGGCGGATCCCAGACAAGATCGACGTCGACCTCCTCCACCCCTTCGACGCCCAGCAAGGCGCGTTCGACCATCAAGGGCATTTCGCCAGCCACCGGGCATCCTGGCGCCGTGAGTGTCATGGTGACAAACAGCTTCGGGCCATTGACCTTTACGTCGTAGATGAGGCCGAGTTCATAAATATCGACCGGGATTTCCGGGTCGAACACCGTCTTCAACGCGGTGACGATCTGGTCCATCAGCGCGCTATTGTCGGGCTCGCCGCTGCTGGGCGCGAACTGCGCCGGGTCGGGAAATTGCATGTCCGTCATGGTCCCCATCATTCCGTCGTAACGGGCGATGTCACTTCGCCCGCGGCGGCCGACACCATCGTGTGCCAGGCCAGAGTTGCGCACTTCACCCGTGACGGGTATTGCCGCACGCCGCCCAGCGCGACCAGCGGACCGAGATCGTCATGGTTGTGGCCATGATCGTCGGCTTCCGTCACCAGGTGGCGAAATTCGTCGAACAGGGCCTGGGCCTGCGGCACGGTCTTTCCCTTGATCGCTTCCGTCATCAGTGAGGCTGAGGCGATGGAAATGGCGCAGCCGCGGCCCTGGAAGGCCGCATCCGCGATCAGCCCGGCCTTGTCGATGGTGAGGAAGACCTGCACCGAATCGCCGCACAGCGGGTTGTAGCCCTTGGCCTGATTCGGCGATGCCTCAACCTTGCGGAAGTTCCGCGGGCTCTTGCCGTGGTC